>JBPCNU010000287.1:0-4319 GCA_051000975.1 Rubrobacter sp. | reverse complement strand
CGTCAGCCTTGGGTCGGTTCATCTGTTAGCTCCCGGACGACATCATGCTCTGTCTATCCAACTATACTCCTGCTCAACTGCGTAAGTCCTAACTATATTTAGTGTCTAGTGGCAGACGTGTGTCCACTCGTGGGTATAATCGAGGTTTGTGGAACAGCTAGTAGACAACAGATATGAGATCGTAGGCACCCTCGGGAGCGGGGGTATGGCTGATGTATTCCTCGCTCACGACAGCGTTCTCGACCGGGACGTTGCGCTGAAGGTGATGAATTCCCGGTACGTTCGCGACGAGGAATTCGTCGAGCGGTTCCGGCGTGAGGCGCAGAGTGCTGCGGCCCTCTCCCACCCGAACATCGTCTCCATTTACGATCGGGGCGAGTCCGAGGACGGAACGTACTACATCGCGATGGAGTATCTCTCCGGGGGGACGCTCAAGGACAGGATCCTGAAGCGCGGTGCGCTACCGCCGAAGACGGCGGCCTCGGTGGCGGCTCAGATCGCGGAGGCGCTCAGGGCGGCCCACGACCGGGGCGTCGTTCACCGGGACATCAAGCCGCACAACATCCTCATCACCGAAGCCGGGGATATCAAAGTTACGGACTTCGGCATAGCGCGAGCCGCGTCGTCGTCCACGATGACGAAGACCGGTGCGGTCATGGGAACGGCGCACTACATCTCACCGGAGCAGGCGATGGGAGAATCCGTCGGCCCGACGAGCGACCTCTACTCGCTAGGCGTGTTGCTCTACGAGATGGTTACCGGGGAGTTGCCGTTCGACGCGGATACACCCATCGGCATCGCCATGAAGCACGTCAACGGAACACCACTGCCTCCGAAGGAGATCAACCCGGAGGTTCCGGCAGGATTGAACGCCATAGTCGTGCGGCTGTTGCAAAAAGACCCGAACGATCGCTACGGCTCGGACGCCGAGCTCACGGACGATCTCGAACGGGTCGCCAGGGGGGAATCCCCGGTTGGAGCAGCGGCAACGCAGGTGATGGGCAAGCTCGACCGTACTAAACTGCTTGGCCCTGCAGCCGCCGGAGCAGCGGGTACGACCGGGGCGGCCTCTCGCACGAACGCGATGTCCACACCGAGAAAAGATGGCGTAAGACCCCAGAAGAAACGTCGCCGGTTCTTGCCGGTGCTGCTGATCCTTCTCCTGCTCGCCCTTCTAGGCGTCGGCGGATACAGCATGCTCTCGGTCATGGGAGAACCCGAAGTCGTGGAAGATCCTCAAGCGCCGGAGATAGACGTGCCGGATCTCTCCGGCCTCACCTTCGACGCGGCGCAGGATCGGGTCGGAGAGAGGTTCGAGGTCACCCGGGGCGACGAGGAGAACAGCCCGGAGGAGCAGGATACGATTCTTGACCAGAACCCTTCCTCCGGCGGCACGCTCGCCGAAGGCTCGGAGATCGAGGTAACGACCGCTAGCGGCAGCAACGACGTTCCGGATACAGACAACCTGACCCAGCAGAACGCCTCGCAGGAGATCCGCGCCGCCGGTTTCGAGGTGCAGGTCGAGGAGCGTGAAAGCGACGTGTCGGAGGAAGGACGGGTGACTTCCCAGGACCCCGGCGCCGGAGCCAGCGAAGAGGTCGGCTCGACCATTACGATCACCCTCGGGAGCGGCCCGAACCTCGTATCCGTACCGAACATTCCGTATGGAGCCACCCAGTCCGAGACCGAATCTATCCTCCAGGACGTCAACCTTACCCTCGGCGAGGTAACCGAAGCGTCGAATAACGAAGTAGCCGCAGGCGGTGTCATAGACCAGAACCCCGTCCCTGACGCGGAGGTAGAAGAGGGGTCTTCGGTAAGCATCGTCCTCAGTTCAGGACCGGAGCAGGTAGAGGTTCCGAGCGTCCAGGGGCAGAGCCTCGACAGCGCCACGGCCACCCTCTCGGGCCTCGGGCTTGGCTACACGACGATCGGGGTAGAGAGCGGCGAGCCAGAGGGTACGGTTCTTTCCCAGGATCCAGTAGGCGGCACGCTCATAAACTTCGACCAGAGCGCGATAGTCACGTTGACCTTCAGCCTCGGACCCCAGCAGCAGGAGCCTGTAACCCCCTCTGTCCCGGACGCCTCCGGCTCACCGTCAACGGTAGGAGAGGTAGACACAGGGGGTTCAGTAGTGGTCGAAGCCCCCCCCCGCGGCTCGGAACAACCTGAAGACAGCGGAGAAGACTCCCCCGAACCGCAGCCAGCTTCACCCGAAAACGGCGGTTCTTCTGATCAGCCCAGCCCAGGGGGACAGCCGGAAACCGGAAACCAGCCCGGAGCGGCGCAGCCGGACAACCGATCCGGTCGTCGACCAGACTCTGGCAACCGTCAGAGGTCTCCTCAAGAAGACGCACCGAGCGTAGAGCCGGTAGAAGAGGATGCTGCGGAGGAGGACGAAGAGTAGCCCGTTGTCTCTTTTGACCTTGCTCTACAACGAGTTTGCCGCAGCGGCGTAGTCGGGGAGTTGCTCGGGGTCCAGTTCTTCTGGCGGGTCTACTTCGAGGAAGCTGTGCCGTCCGATGGCGTTGTCTCTCACCCAGTCTGGTTCGACCGGCTTCCCGGCTCCGAGGTCGTAGTCGGTCTCGAAGTGGGTCGCGAGGAGTTTGCCGGAGGTCGACTCTACTATCAGGACGGGGAATCTGCCCGGGGATCGGGCTACAACCTTGACGGTCCCGCTTATCTGTTTCTCGGTCATCTTTCGGCCTCGCTGTTCGATTCGGGTTTCGCGGATTCTCGTTCTTTCGTGTGCCTGAGAGCATTTTACAGGATGGCGCTGGTCAGATGATGCCGCGCTCACCGGGAAGAGGAATGAAAATGGTCTTAAGAAACACCATGATAAAATTGGAGCGTATGAAACGAGCGAGCAACATTCAATTTTTCATTCACAGAGGGAGTCGCTATGTCAGATCGTATACCCAAAGCTGGAGGCGGTAGGCCGGGAGAGGATCAGGGAGAGGTCAGGGATGAACCTCCTCCAGAGAGAGGAAAGACACAGCGGGAAGACCGTTTCGAGGCTTCGCTGGGCGCGGGGAGCTTGCCGGAAGCCTTGATCAAGAAACGCCTCGGACGCCTTGATACGCGCAAGGCTCTCTTCGACCTCTGCCGGGGGGTGGTCGGACTGGAAGACGTTCTCCTTCCGAGGAGCATGCAGGCCGATGCGCTGACGAGGAAGAGCGGAGGCGCGCTGGTGATTCGGGAAGTTGCCAAGCGAGTCATGCAGGATACCGCGGCCTGGGATGCTTTCAGGACGGCTATCGAGGTACAGGTGCCGCAGGAGCTGCGCGCCGCCGCCTCGGAGCTAACCTCGGAGAACCTCGAAGAGTCGGTCGAGAAGCATGCCCCGGAGGGTCTTCTCCTGGCCGCAGCACTCAACGAAAAGCCGCCCTCACCGGAGGTGGTCAGAGCCCTCGCAGACCGCTACAGCGACGAGAGCGTCAAGGCCGCTGATCAAGCTACGAAGGACGCACGAGTCAGGGAGCTTGAGTCGGAGCTGGAGCAGCTCAAGCACGACAACGAGCGTCTTTCGTTTCAGCAGAGAGCTGCGGCTGAGCGGGCGAAGGCACTCTCGGGGGAGGTAGAGGCTCTGACGGAGAGCATCAGGTCCGACTCCACCCGCGCTCAGGAGGCCGAGAAGCTGATGAACACCGCCGTCGGCGAGCGGTCTTCGCTAGAGAGTAGGATCTCCGGTCTCGAACGGCGGGGCGAACAGCTAGAACGCGCCCTCGAAGGCGAACGTCGAGCCTACGCGAAGGCTGCGGAGCGGGTGGACGAACTACACCACAACCTCGGCTCCGTAACGAAAGAACGGGATAAAATCAGGAGCGCGCTCCAGAACGCCCGGATCACGGACAAGGGCTTTGGAGACTTGATGGTGAGGGCTGTCAAGAACGAGGTCTCCGCGATGCCCGCCTCCATCGAGTACGCGGCACAAACGGCGAAACTACTGGAGTTCATGGGCAGGGTTCTTCAAGTACACGAAGAGATAAGGAACAACCGCTCGCCGGAGAGTCGCGGCTCCCGCCGGGAAGAATCAGAAGACCCGGAGCCTTCTCAAGGGAGCTCTGGCACCGAAGGAGCGTCCGATAGGCTAGAAACCGAGTTACCGACCCCGGAAGATTCTCTTGAATCTTTCGACTCCCTAGCAGGCAAGAATTCTTCTCCCGCCACCACCAAGGAGAAGCTCCAGGCCGTTAGCAGCGTACGCCGGAGGCCATCACTCTCTTTCAGAGCACTAGGGGGCGCGGGTGAGATCGGTGGGAGCAGCCACCTGCTGGACTTCGGGAAGGCACGGATACTGATCGACGCCGGGATAAAGC
>JBPCNU010000286.1:0-8670 GCA_051000975.1 Rubrobacter sp. | reverse complement strand
GCGAGGTCTCCCGCAAGGACATTCCGGCCCCGCTGGCAGCCACGCAGCGGTGGGTGGTTGAGAGGACGGGTTCCTGGCACAACGCACACAAGAAGCTGGTGTGGTGTACGGAGCGCCGGGGGCGTGTATCGATTTCTGGGTGGCGTTCTCTGAGGTGGTCATCATAGTGAGGAGGCTGATCCGAGAGGGCTGGGTGCGCTACCGTTGGGAGGGTCGACCTGCCCGCCGACCATGACCTATCCGCGCAGCCCCTAAGTCTCTTACTCGATACCACTGCACTTCTTTTGTGCTCTGCGACACTTGATCCCTGAACTGTTCAGGTTCCGGGCTTCCGCGAATACGCTGTATTCTTAGCAGTATGGACGGTATGGACGAAAAGTTTGCAAGCCAGAGCGAGGCCACGCCTAAAAACCTCTTCTCCGTTGTTCGAACGGACCTCTGGTGAGGCTCGTCTTCGTCGGTGCGGGACACGCCCACCTCTATTCCCTGAAACGCGCTCGCCGCTTCTTACAGGCCGGGTGCGAGGTGGTGCTCGTGAGCCCGTCGCATCAGCTCAACTACTCTGGGATGGCGACCGGGGTGCTCTCGGGTCGTCACCGCCCGCAGGACGCTACGATAGACACCGCAGCCCTGGTAGAGAGCGGCGGTGGCGAGTATACGGAAGGTCTGGTGAAAGGCATCTCCCCTGACCGGAAAACCCTGCATCTCGCGTCCGGCGAGACCCTGGACTACGACCTCGTCTCTTTCTGTACCGGGAGTTCCACGGTCGTGCCACGGGTCATGGGGGATATGGGCGAGAGGGTCATCCCGGTCAAGCCCGTCGAGAACTTGCTGCTTCTGAGGGAGCGGTTGCTCGGCGGTGCGGGGAGTCTGCTCTTTGTCGGCGGTGGCGCGGCTGGCTGCGAGGTCGCGGCGAACGCCGCCGCGCTCGTCGGCGGGGATGGGATCACGATCCTCGAAAGTGCAGACCGGCTACTTCTATCCGCCCCAGAACGAGCCGGCAGGCTGATGCGCCGACACCTGGAGAGCGTGGGCGTCACGGTGAAGTCGGGGGTCGAGATCTCATCCACCGCCGATGCCGGGCCGAACGGTAAACCGTCGTTCTTCCTTTCGGATGGTGGGGAGGTCGAGGCCGACCTGGTGGTCGCGGCGACGGGCGTCGGGGCGCCGGGTCTGTTTGCCGGGTCCAACCTCTCCGTCGGCCGTGGCGGAGGAATGCTCGTGGACGGGTGCCTGCGCTCCGTGGACGACGCGAGGGTATTCGGCGGCGGGGATTCCATCTCGTTTGGTGAGAGGGGACTGCCGGGCTTCGGGGTCTACGCCATCCGTCAGGGACCGGTGCTCTTCGATAATCTTCTGGCTGCCGCGACCGGGGGCGAGATGAGCAGCTTCGTCCCACAGAGACGCAACCTCTACGTCCTCGGACTCGGAGACGGCACGGGGCTTGGAATCTACGGAGGGGCCGTCTGGAAGGGACGTTCTGCGGGGCTGCTGAAGGACTACATAGACAATAAGTTCATGCGGGAATACCGGGGGTCAGTTCCGCCCGAAGCCGAGTAGGAGGTGAACGATGAAGTACAGGGCCAGGGCGGTCAGGGCGACGGCGAAGAAACCATTCGGGGCTAAGAAGTTCGGCAGGTTCGAGCCGAGGAAGTTCAGAACGAACGTGCCGGGTGATTCAAGCAGAACGCCGAGATCGTAGACAGCCTGCGTAACGGCGTTCGACGAACGCTCCACGCCGAAGTAGACGAGGCCTACGTGGATCAGGATCAAGAGCATGATCAGGCCCAGAATGGTGCGTAGAAGCCCCAAGTCCTACGAAGCCCTCCTGCGATGGTCGCGACTCGGTATTTCGGTTGCGGCGTGCTCCGAATCCCGCCGACTCTTGCGGCTACCGGAGCGTTTCGCGCTCTCGATCCGGATATTTCGGTTCTCGAAGAGAAAGACCGCCCCGGCTATAAGGAAGCAGATCCCGCCGACGATGAAGGTAACGCTGTCGCGCATGATGACGCCGCTCGCAGCGGCGGCCCCCGGAACCCACCACAGCGCGAGGTACTTGCCCGCGCTGCGCGTCTTCTGGTTGAAGGCCATGATAATACCGAAGGAGATCAGGGCAATGCTCAGGATAAGAAGCAAAACTCCGAACGCACTCAGCAGGAAACTCATGTATGAATCCTACAAGACGAATGCCGATATTTCATATTATCCGGGCAAAGTCACTACTTGGCGGACTACTCAGCGCCCGGCCATCTCTCGCCGGTAAGAGCGCATCTCACGCTCCAACTCGTCCCAGTTCTTGTTCGGAC
This sequence comes from Rubrobacter sp., assembly GCA_051000975.1. GTDB lineage: Bacteria > Actinomycetota > Rubrobacteria > Rubrobacterales > Rubrobacteraceae > Rubrobacter. Next base: position 6,364 of record JBPCNU010000286.1, on the reverse strand, counting down.
ATTCGAGCTGATTGCCGTACAGGGCGAACTTGTGGACCAGCTCGTGACGCGCCGAGGCCGTCTCAGAGAAACAGCGCGGGTCCGCCGCGATGAGCACCTTCCACTCCTCCAGCTCCTTGACGTTCTTTATAGCTTCTCGGAGGGCGGGCTTGTGATAGAGGAAATCCCCCGGCGCATCGGCATCCTCGTAACGGGCGACGACCTTATATCCCCGGTCTTCGGCGTAGGATTGCACCGCCGAAAGCTGCTCGTCGCGGTTCGGGAGCGAGCGAGCGGAAGAGGCGTCTTCCGGGTCGGTTCTTATGTAAATAGCGGCTCGTATCAAGTCGAGCGCGATGATAGCATGACGTGACGCGCCGAAAGAGGGCCAAAGAACGCCAAAGGGCGGGCAAATCGGGGGGATGTTTTGTCGGAACCGGTCGTTGGCTATGCTATATTTTCTTCTTGCGTCGGGACGTGGCGCAGTCTGGTAGCGCACTCGGCTGGGGGCCGAGTGGTCGCCGGTTCGAATCCGGCCGTCCCGACCATTTTCATGGACTTCGTAGCAGTAGAGAGCGGTAGAGGAGCGTAGGTGGATACTATCTGGTTGCTCATCAGCATCATAGGCTTCATCGGGTTCCTCGCCGTGTTTTTCTTCGGGGGCTTCGTCCTGCTCGACTTTATCTGGGGTCGCAACGATGGTGACGCCTAACGTGTCGTTTCGCGTCGTCGTCTGAGTCGCTGCCCGGTAGAGGACCGTTGGAGATCCTGGATATCTTCTCTGAACTCGACGGCCTCGCGGTCGTCCCCGCCGCCCGACTCTTTCTGCACGAGGCACACGATCCGGCTCGCCTCGAACGCCTGAAAAGGCGACTAGCCTCCGAGGGAACCCAGGCAAACCCGATCATCGCCTCCAGGATCGGATATTCCAACTCTCGTTTCGTTTCCACCGGAGACCCGGAGGGATTTCTCGTCCTTGACGGGGCGCACCGGGCCGAGGCTCTGCGTTCTCTGGGCTGCCGGCTCGCGCTCGTCCAACTCGTCGAACTCCCCATCGCGGCGCAGGGTTGGCAGCACCTCGTCAAGCTCGGTATCTCAGGGCCGGGTGAGATCCCTGTCCGGCTGGAGGAGATCATCGGGTGCGGGGTGAAGCCATTGTTTACTCTCGACCATAAAGAAAAAGCCCGAGTCGTGGCGGAGATCGAGACCTCCGGCGGGGATGGTTTCGGGGTGATCCCGGCCTCGGAGGGAACGACCGCGATGGCCGAGACGCTCTGGCGAATTCAAGAAGCCTATCCCTCCGGCTCCGGTGAGGACGGGGTCGTGCGGCGGCTCGCGCCGTTCGAAAAGGTCGAGCCGGGGGCGGGCGAGGTGGTCATCGCGTACCGGTCCTTCCCGACGGCCGGGATAATCGAGGAGATATCCGCCGGACGGACCCTCCCAGCCGGGGTTACGCGCTTCACCGTGCCGGGGCGTATCCTCGGTGTCGGGATGCCGCTCGAACTGCTCACCCGGGGCGATGAACCGGAGGCCGCCCGCTGGCTCGAGGACACGGTGGCCAGACATTTGAGAGAGAATCGCATCCGCCGGTACGATGAACCGGTAACGCTTTTCGAGTGAGGCCCGCGAAGAAGTCCGATCACCGCGAAGCAACGCAAAGTTCGGATCCATTCAAATCCCGGAACCTATGTGCTAAGGTACTCGGCGTGGTAGCGACGGAGGTTTTCGGATGGCGTCTTACGGACCTTCCGGAGAGGTATACCCGCATTCCGTCGGGCGGTAAGTTCCCTCCGGTGTTCCCGGAATCCCAAGGTAGCTTATGAAGATCCTGACGGCGAATTCGGAGGTAATTTCTTGACGGCGACGGTCGTGCTTGGTCTGGCGTGGGGCGATGAAGGCAAGGGGCGTGTCTGCGATGTTCTAGCCTACGATGTGGACTTCGTTTCCCGGTACTCCGGCGGCAACAACGCCGGTCATACGGTGCGTGTGGGCGAGGAGGAGTTCAAACTGCACCTCGTACCCTCGGGCATCGTCCGGGAGGGGGTCATCTGCACCGTCGGGAACGGCGTCGTCGTGGACCCGGAGGTTCTCAAGCAAGAGGTCGAGGCTCTGGAGGGGCGCGGCTACGACGCGAGAGAGCGCATAAAAGTGGATGGACGGGCGCACCTCATCATGCCGTACCACATCGCCCTCGACTCGCACCGTGAGATCGGCCTCGGGGAACAGAAGATCGGCACGACGAACCGGGGTATCGGCCCGACCTACGAGGACAAGGTCGCCAGAAGCGGCATCCGGGTGCAGGACATCCTGGATGGAGGCATCCTGCGCCGGAAGCTCAAGGCCGCGCTGCGAGAGAAGAACGCCCTCTTCGAGAACGTCTACGGTGAATCACCCTACGACGTGGATGAAATGGCCGAGTGGCTCGAATCATACCGGGAGTTCATCACGCCCATGATCTCGGATACCGGAGCCATGCTGCGCGAAGGACTCGACGAAGGCAAGAAAGTCCTGCTCGAAGGCGGGCAGGCCGCGCTCCTCGACAACGATCACGGCACTTATCCGTTCGTAACGTCATCGAACCCGACTATCGGGGGTGCGATCACGGGCAGCGGAATCTCTCTGAAGCACGTCGAGCACGTCGTCGGCGTCACCAAGGCGTACACGACCCGCGTGGGTGATGGGCCGATGCCGACGGAACTCCACGACGCGACTGGCGACCGAATCCGGGAGGTCGGGCGGGAGTTCGGGACGACGACGGGGAGGCCGAGGCGCGTCGGCTGGCTAGATCTGCCCGCCATCAAGTACGCCGCCGACCTGAACGGCGTGACCCACGTCGCCCTGACCTTACTCGACGTACTTTCTGAGGTCGAGACGGTGAACGTCTGCGTCGGCTACGAGGTGGACGGGGAGAAGGTCGAGGGATATCCGATGCACCAGACCGACCTGCACCACGCGAAGCCCGTGTACCGGCCCCTTCCGGGCTGGCAGGAGGACATAACCGGGTGCCGGATGCGCGGGGACCTGCCGGGGGCTGCCAGGGACTTCGTGGAGTGGGTCGAGGCCGAAGTCGGCGCGCCTCTGTCCATGATCTCGGTCGGCCCGGAGCGCGATCAGGCTATCGTAGAGAAGATCGGAAGCTAAAGGATGCGCGTACTCGTAGTCGGTGGTGGCGGTCGCGAACACGCCCTCGTCGAAGCGATAGCCGCGTCGCATCTGGAGCCGGAAGTTTTCGCCGCGCCCGGGAATCCGGGGATAGCCAAGATCGCGGAAGTGGTAGACATCCCTTCGGACGATCTCGTGGCCCTGAGGGATTTCGCCGTCTCCCGAAGCATAGACCTCACGGTGGTCGGGCCGGAGGGTCCGCTCATCGGCGGCATCTCGGAGTGCTTCTGGGAGGAGGGTCTTCAGGTCTTCGGGCCATCGCGGGCGGCGGCGAGGATCGAAGGCTCCAAGGTTTTCTCGAAGGAGATCATGCGCCACGCGGGCGTCCCGACCGCCGATTTCGAGGTCTTTGACCGGGAGGATCGCGCCCTCGACTACCTGCGCTCCAGGAACGAGTTTCCGATAGTCGTGAAGGCCGACGGCACGGCCTCCGGGAAGGGCGTCACGGTCGCGAAGACGCTCACGGAGGCCGAGGGGGCGGTGAAGGAGGCGTTCGGCGGTCGTTTCGGGGCCGCGGGTGAGCGCGTCGTCGTAGAGGAGTGCCTCGCAGGCAGGGAGGCGTCCATCTTCGTGATGACAGACGGGGAGAACATCCTGCCGTTCCTGCCAGCGCAGGACTACAAGCGCATCGGCGACGGCGACGAGGGCCCGAACACGGGTGGGATGGGGTCCTATTCGCCGCTTCTCTGGATGGACCCGGCGACGTACGGGAAGATTCTGGATGAGATCATCCGCCCGACCCTCCACCAGCTCGCCTTGATCGGCGCGCCCTATACCGGCCTTCTCTACGCCGGGGTGATGGTCGCGGAAGACGGCCCCAGAGCCCTTGAATTCAACTGCCGCTTCGGCGACCCGGAGACGCAGGCGATTCTGCCGCGTATGGGGAGCGACCTTCTGGAGCTCATGCTCACCACGAACGATGGCTCCCTCGCCGGTCGCGAGATATCCTGGTCGTCCGACAAGGCAGTCTGTGTCGTGCTGGCGTCTGAGGGCTACCCGGAGTCCTCGCACTCGGGGGATGAGATCAGCGGCCTCGGAGACCTCCCCGCCGGGGTCTACGTCTATCATGCCGGGACGAGCGAAGAGGATGGCAGGTTCTACACGAACGGCGGCCGCGTCCTGAACATCGTCGGGACCGGACCGACCGTGCTGGAGGCCCGCGCCCGGGCCTACGCCGCCGTCGAATCCATGCACTTCGAAGGCATGCAGTACCGCACCGACATCGCACTAGAGGCAATAGAACTAGAGGAGATCTAATGAGCGAGAGCAGCCCGGTAGTTGGAATACTCGTTGGGAGCAAGTCCGACCTCCCGGTGATGGAGAAATGTACCGCGAAGCTCGAAGAACTCGGCGTGCCCCACGAGATGGAGGTGCGTTCGGCGCACCGAAACCCCGACTCGGTCGCGGAGTACGCCGGAACAGCGAAAGAACGCGGCCTGAAGGTCATCATCTGCGCCGCCGGGATGGCCGCGCATCTCGCCGGGGCCGTCGCCGGACGCACGAACCTGCCCGTCATCGGAATACCGATCTCCGCCGGGAACCTGAACGGCCTCGACGCGCTGCTCGCGACGGTTCAGATGCCGTCCGGGGTTCCGGTGGCCACCGTCGCCATAAACGGCTCGACGAACGCCGCCGTGCTCGCGGCTCAGATCGTCGCTCTGTCGGACGACGCGCTCTCCGAGAGGCTCGGGTAGGTTGACGACGGATGCCCACCGGCGCGCCGAACGTTCGACGCCGAGGCCGCTGATGCGGTTCGTCTCGCCGGTCGTGTACGGTATCGCCCTGACCCCGGCGGTCGCTTTGACGGTCGCGGTAGGGAGCCTGCTCGCGGGCTTCGTCGGTCGAGGCGCGCTCTGGTACGCGCTGCTCGTCGTGGCGGGAATCCTCGTCGGGGCGGCGGTGTACTATGGAATAGGTCGCTTCCTTATAGCCGCCGAGCGGCTCCGGCAACGCGGTCTCCGGGATCGCTTCCGGCGCTGCGTCCTACTCTACGTCGTCCTCGTGATCACGCTACTCTGGGGGGTGTCCACCTTCGTCTCGACCGGTGGTGTCGGCTGGCCGACCTTCGCGACGGAGATGCAACTGCACATCCTCTCCGTCGTCCTCGCCGCGCTCGCGGTGGACAAGCTCGTGGCTTCGAACCTCGCAGGAAAACCGACCGGAGGCAACCGTTGATAGACCGCTACACCGTCCCCGAAATAGGTGGCCTCTGGACCGAGGAGGCGAAGTACCGCAACTGGCTCAGGGTCGAGATCGCGGTCTGCCGGGCGCGGGCGAAACTGAACGAAATCCCCTCCGAAGAGGTTGAGGAACTCGCCGCAAAGGCGGACTTCACCGTAGAGCGGATCAAGGAGATAGAGGAAGAAACAAACCACGACGTTATCGCCTTCGTCTCCACCGTCGCCGAGCATGTAGACGGCCCGGTATCTCGCCACTTCCACTTCGGACTGACTTCATCTGATGTACTGGATACCGCCGGGGCGCTCCAGCTGCGCGATTCCCTTAACCTCATCATCCGCGACACAAAGGCGATGACCTCGCTGCTCGCGGAGATGTCCCTCGAACACAGCGACACGGTTATGGTTGGCAGGACGCACGGCGTTCACGCCGAACCCACGACGCTCGGACATAAGATAGCGGTCTGGGCGTTCGAGATGGAGCGGAACCTGGAGCGTCTGAGGCGAGCGCGAGAAGCCGTGTCCGTTGGCAAGATCAGCGGCGCAGTCGGCTCTTACGGGAACGTTGATCCCGAGGTGGAGCGGCTGACGTGTGAATCGCTCGGTCTGACCCCGGCCTTCGCCTCGACCCAGATCGTCCAGCGCGACCGACACGCCGAAGTCCTATCCGCGATCGCCATCCTCGGCTCGACGATGGAGAAGATCGCCTTGGAAATACGCGGCGCGCAACGAACCGAAATCCGCGAACTCTCAGAACCTTTCGGGCGCGGCCAGAAGGGCTCCTCCGCGATGCCGCATAAACGGAACCCGATCCTTACGGAACGCCTCTGCGGTATGGCCCGCGTCCTGCGCGCCAACACCATGGTCGGCTTCGAGGACAACGCCCTCTGGCAGGAACGCGACATAAGCCACTCCTCCGCCGAGCGGGTCGTCCTGCCGGACTCCACGATCCTCGCCTTCTACATGCTCCGCCAGACGAGGCGCGTCCTTGAAGGTATGCAGGTGGACAAAGAGAAGATGCAGGAAAACATGAACTCCGGCGGCGG
>JBPCNU010000285.1:0-14849 GCA_051000975.1 Rubrobacter sp. | reverse complement strand
ACGAGCGTGACCTCTTCGAGTAACGTCCCGGATATCCGCAAGGTCAACGTTGGGGAGAAGCTCTCGCTGTTCTCGGAGACGTGGACCCCGAAGGTCGTCGGAGCTCTGAACGGTCAGCACGTCAAGGTGGTGAAGCTACTCGGTGAGTTCGTCTGGCACCACCACGATGAGGAGGACGAGTTGTTCTACGTGGTGAAGGGGAAGCTGGACATCGAATTTCGGGACCGGAGGGATATAACGCTCGGTGAGGGGGAGTTCGCGATCGTGCCTCGCGGGGTGGAGCATCGTCCGGTGGCGGAACGCGAGGCGCACGTGCTTCTCTTCGAGCCGGACTCGACCCTTAACACCGGGAACGTGCGGGATAGACTAACGGTAGATTCACCGGATGAGCTATAGACTCGGAGCCCGAATAGAAATGCTGCCGCAAGAGATCTCCCGCCGCCGCTTCGACGTGAACGAGTATCATCGAATGCTCGAAGTCGGCCTGCTCGCCGAGGATGACCACGTCGAACTCATCCGAGGAGAGATAGTCGAGATGAACCCTATAGGATCCAAACACTTCGCCTGCGTGACCAACCTGACCCACCTGCTCGTAGAGCGGTCCCGGCGCAGATACTTCGTCAGCGTTCAGAGTGCGATCCGCATCAACGACGACAGCGAACCGGAACCGGATTTCGCCCTGCTCCGGGAACGTCCGAGCCAGAACGACTCGCAGATACCTTCCTCCGATGGCGTATTCGTTGTCATCGAAGTCTCCGATTCCACGCTCGACTACGACCGGGATGTGAAGCTTCCGCTCTACGCCGGGGCGGATATCCGGGAGGTCTGGATCGTCAACCTCCAGGCGCGGAATATCGAGGTCCATGCACACCCCGGACTCGACACCTACCGCGAGAAGAAGACTTTCGGGCGCGGCGAGGATGCGGTCTCCGCGACGCTCGACGGGCTGACCATCCCGGTTGACGGGGTGCTGGCGTGAGGAAGCCCCTGCCGATGGTAGACGAACCCGTAAACTCCCGTGCCGACTACACCGACATCTCCTCCGAGAAGCCGAAGGAGGCGTGCGGGGTCTTCGGAATTTACTCCCGTGAACTCTCCGGGGAGCTTGCCCAGCGGACGTACTTCGGGCTGTACGCGCTGCAGCACCGGGGACAGGAATCCGCCGGTATCGCCATCTCCGACGGGGAGCGCACGACGGCGATGCGGGACATGGGCCTCGTATCGCAGGTCTTTGATCCGGCGAAGCTGGCCGCCTTAGAGACCGGGCACATCGCCCTTGGGCACGTCCGGTACTCGACTACGGGATCGGCGTCGTGGGAGAACGCTCAGCCGGAGTTCCACGGTCGCGGCGACGTGAACGTGGCCGTCGCCCACAACGGGAACCTTGTCAACACCGACGCACTGCGGGAGTCGCTGCACGCCGAGGGCTTCGAGTTCAACTCCACTTCCGACACCACCTTCATCGCCGCCGCCGCCGTCTCGGAGCTTGAAAAAGGCCACGAGGAGGCCGGAGAGGCCGTGAAGCTCGCGATGCGCCGCATGGAGGGGGCGTACTCGGTGGCCATGATCTTCCGGGACAAGCTCGTCGCCTTCCGCGACCCGTACGGCTTCCGGCCGCTCGTGATCGGTAAGGTCGAGGGCGGCTACGTCGTATCGAGCGAGACGTGCGGCCTCGACATCATCGGGGCCGAGTTCGTGCGCGATGTGGAGCCCGGCGAGGTCGTCGTGATAGACGACTCGGGCCTGACGAGCTACCAGGCCGAAAGCCCGAGAAGCGCCCTCTGCGTCTTTGAGTACGTGTACTTCGCGAGGCCGGATTCTCGCTTCGACGGGCGGGAGATCGCCGGTTCCCGGCAGAGGATGGGCGAGCTGCTCGCCGCAGAAGCGCCCGCAGAGGCCGACGTCGGTATCCCGGTGCCGGACTCCGGGATCATGGCGGCCGTCGGATATTCGCGGGCGAGCGGGATTCCCTACGCCGAGGGGCTTATAAAGAACCGCTACGTCGGACGGACGTTTATCCAGCCCACGGACGGTATGCGACAGATCGGCCTCCGCCTGAAGCTGAACCCGCTTCCGTCGGTCATAAAGGACCAGCGCATCGTCGTCGTGGACGACTCGATAGTCCGGGGCAATACCTCCCGCAAGCTCATCGAACTCCTCTACGAGGCCGGGGCGAAGGAGGTCCACATGCGGGTCTCCTCGCCGCCGGTTACGGGTCCTTGCTATTACGGCATAGACATGGACAGCCCGGATCAGCTCATCGGCGCGAAGTACTCCGTCGAGGAGATACGGGAGCAGATAGGCGCGACGAGCCTGGCCTACATCTCCGTTGACGCGATGGTCTCCGCAACTAACCAGCCGAAAGCGAACCTCTGCCGGGCCTGCTTCGACGGCGAGTACCCGACCGCCGGCACGACGAGCAAGTTCTCCCTGGAAGATGCCGAATACTGCGCGACCCTGGTGGATAAATAGTGTCTGAAGCAGTGCCTAAGACGCTTGCGCTCGACATCCGCCGCTACCGACCGGAGGACGCTGACGAAGTCCGTTCTCTGCACCGCCGGGCGATAGAAGAAGTCGGGGCCTACGCCGAAGAACTCTCCGACTACCTCGACCGCGACCTCGACGATATAGAAGGGTCTTACCTCGAAAACGGGGGAGAATTCCTCGTCGGGAAGTTGGACGGAAAGGTCGTCACGATGGGCGCGCTGCGTCGCATTTCCGATTTTGAAGCGGAGGTCAAACGGATGCGGGTCGAGCCAGAATTTCAAGGGTGCGGCTTTGGAAAGCGCATGCTCGCGAGGCTTGAAGAGCGGGCCGTAGAACTCGGCTTCGAGAAGATCACGCTCGACACCACGGTGCAGCAGACCGGGGCGCGGCGGCTGTACGAGGGAGCGGGGTATGCCTTCTCCGGAACTGGTGTGATCGGTCCGTTCGAGTGTCTCTTCTACGAGAAGGGACTTTCGTCGTGAGCGAGCATTCCTACGAGGCCGCCGGGGTCTCCATCGAGCGCGGCGAGAAGACGGTCAGGCTCATGCAGGATGCGGTGCGCCGGACCCACGGCGAGAACGTCCTCGGGGCGGCGGGCGGCTTCGCCGGACTGTACGCGTTGGCCGGCTACAGGGAACCCGTCCTCGCCTTCACTATAGACGGCGTCGGGACCAAGGTGATGGTGGCGAACGCGCTGGGCAAGCATGCCTCGCTCGGCCACGACATCGTAAACCACTGCGCAAACGACGTGCTCACGAGCGGGGCGAGGCCGCACATCTTTCTCGACTACCTCGCGAGCTCTCGCCTCGACCCCGAGACCGTCGCCGAGACCGTTCGCGGGGCCGCCGAAGCTTGCGAGAAACTGGGAATAGCCCTGATCGGCGGCGAGACGGCGGAGATGCCGGGGGTGTACTCCGGCGGGGAATTCGACATCGTCGGGGTGTGCGTCGGCGCGGCGGAGCGGAGCACGGTCGTGACCGGGGAATCGGTGCGCCCCGGCGACGCCGTAATTGGCCTCGCGTCGAGCGGTCTCCACACGAACGGCTACACGCTGGCACGGAAGGTCGTCGCCGATGCCGGGCTGTCCCTTGCGGACACGCACGAGTTGCTCGACGGCGTGACGACGATAGGCGAGGCATATCTGGAGCCGCACCGGGCTTACGTTAACGAAATATTCGCTCTCCGCGAAGAGGTCGGGGTGCGGGGGATGGCGCACATCACGGGCGGCGGGTTGCTGGGGAACCTGCCGCGCTCTCTGAACGGACACGGAGCGCGGCTCGACGCCTCGTCGTGGGATGAGCCGGGGGTGTTTGGCATGATCCGGACCCTCGGCAACGTCCCAGAAAACGAGATGCGCCGGGTCTTCAACCTTGGGGTCGGGTTCTGCGTGGTCGTCGCGGAGGCCGAGGCCGAGCGGACGCTGGCCGTTCTCTCGGGCCTCGGCTGCCCGGCCCGGCGCATCGGGACGGTCACAAGGGAAGCCGGGGTTTCGTTTGCCTGACGACGAAGTCGAGATCCTGCCCGACGGCTTGCCCGAAGGTTCCCGCTTCGCGGTGCTCGCGTCCGGCTCAGGGACGAACCTCCAGGCCCTCCTCGACGCTTACCCGGAGAACGTGGCGGTCGTCGGGGGTGACAGGAAGGAAGCCTTCGCCTTCGAGCGGGCGCGGAAGGCCGGCATCCCCGTCGTGCACCTAGACCCGAAGGACTACGGCGACCGGACGGACTTCGACCGGGAACTCGCCCGGCGCATCGCCGTGTACGAGGTCTTGCTCGTCGTGGGGGCGGGGTACATGCGGATACTCTCGCCGGTCTTCCTCGCCCGCTTCCCGGCGGTTCTGAACGTCCACCCGTCGCTGCTTCCGGATTTCAGGGGCCTCGACGCACCGGGGCAGGCTCTCCGGGCCGAGGTTTCTCAGACGGGCGTCAGCGTCCACTTCATGGTCGAGGAGGTTGACGCGGGGCCGGTTGTGGCTCAGGAGGCCGTGCCGGTCCTGCCGGGGGATACGCGGGAGGCTCTGCTGGAGCGGATGCACCCGGTGGAGCACCGGCTTCTGGTGGGGGCGGTCGGGGATTATTTTCAGGGAAAGTTCGGTTCTTGAACAGGGGGGTTCGTATGACGGAGGGTGCTACGGCGGGGAAGGTAGAGAGCACGTCGAGGCGGGCGCTCATAAGCGTCTCGGACAAGACGGGCGTGGCCGGTTTCGCGAGGATACTCTCGGAGATCGGCTTCGAGATCGTCTCTACCGGGGGCACGGCGAAGACTTTGCAGGAGGCCGGAATCCCGGTGACGAGGGTCTCGGAGGTGACGGGCGCGCCGGAGATCCTCGGCGGCAGGGTGAAGACGCTCCACCCGAAGGTCCACGGCGGCCTCCTCGCCGACCGGCGCAACCCGGATCACGTCCGCGAGCTTGAGGAACAGGCCATCATTCCAGTAGACTTGGTGTGCATCAACCTCTATCCGTTCGAGGCGACGGTCGCCGGTGATCCTTCTGAGGCCGAGGCTGTGGAGCAGATAGACATCGGCGGCCCGGCGATGCTTCGGGCCTCGGCGAAGAACTTCCATTCCGTGACCGTCGTGCCGGGGCCGGAGTATTACGAGGAAGTGCTGCGCGAGCTCGAAGACGGCGAGGTCTCGCTGGAGACGCGTCGCAGGCTCGCGCAGGTGACCTTCCGCCGAACGGCCGAGTACGACGCGGCGATCTCGGCCTGGATGTCCCGAGACGGTTCGGAGGCGCACCTCCCCGATACCCTCTCGCTTCGCTACGAGAAGTCTCTCGATCTGCGCTACGGAGAGAACCCGCACCAGAGCGCGGCCTACTACTCGGGGGGCGACGGCGAACACCTCCTCTCCGGCGTGGAGAAGTTGCAGGGCAAGGACCTCTCGTTCAACAACCTCTACGACGTGGACGCGGCCCGCAAGCTCCTCGCGGAGTTCGAGGGGGAACCGGCGGCCGTGATCATCAAACACGCCAACCCGTGTGGCGCGGCGGTCGGAGAGACGCTCGCCGAAGCCTACGGCAAGGCGCTCGCCTCCGATCCGGTCTCGGCGTTTGGGGGGATCGTCGCCCTGAACCGGGAGCTCGACGGCGACCTCGCCTCGGAGATTGCGAAGGTCTTCACGGAGGTCCTCATCGCCCCCTCCTTCACCCCCGAAGCCCGCGAGGTCTTCTCCGAAAAGCCGAACGCCGTCTTGCTCGAGGCCGGAGAACTCCCTCAGCCGCCGGTCTTCTACAAGCCCGTTACCGGCGGGCTTCTCGTACAGGACGCCGACGTCATCGAGGATTCCTCAGAGTACGAGGTCGTGACGAAAGACGAGCCTTCGGAAGATCAGATGCGTGACCTCCTCTTCGTCTGGAAGGTAGCCAGACACGTCAAGAGCAACGCCATCGTCCTCGCGCGCGACGGGGCGACGGTCGGGGTCGGAGCGGGGCAGATGAGCCGGGTAGATTCCTCCGAGATAGCGATAAAGAAGGCCGCAGAGCGCGTAAGCGGCTCGGTCGCCGCTTCGGATGCTTTCTTCCCGTTCGCCGACGGGGTCGAAGTACTGGCCGAAGCCGGGGTCGCAGCCGTTATAGAGCCCGGCGGGTCGAAGCGGGACCGGGAGGTAATAGACGCCGCCGCCGCCGCCGGGGTCGCGATGGTCTTTACTGGCAGACGTCACTTCCTGCACTAGACTCGAAGCCCTGATATCACTTTCTCCCTGACCAGCTCCGAACGCAAGGTTCCCTTGCTATCGGCGACAGGAGATCGCGGTACCCGAGCCACCGTTCAAAGACTCTAGCCTCTACCATCCGCTAGAGCGGTTTGCAAAGTAACTGCAAGCTTGCGACGCTACGGAGCATGAACGCCTACTCGAAGGACCTCAGGCTGAAGGTGCTCGACGCCGTCGAACGCGGCGTCCCCAGGAGGGAGGTCTCGGAGCTCTTGGGGATCTCGCTTTCGACCATCTCGCGCTACGTCGAGCTGAAGGCTTCCGGCTCCGAGATCGCCCCGAAACCCTCTCCGGGGCGCAAGGCGAAGATCCTGGACAGCCTCGCCCACAAGAAGGTGCTCTGGCGCCAGCTAGAAGAGAACGACACCGCCACTTTGGAGGAGCATTGCGAGATGTTCGAGAAGGAGCGGGGGGTCTCGGTCTCGGTGGCGACGATGAGCCGCGCGGTGCGCAAGCTGGGGTGGACTTTCAAAAAAGATCACTGGGAGCCTCCGAGAGAGACGAGAAGAGAAGGGGCGCTTTCAGGGACTACGTAAAGAGCGTCGTCGCCGAGAGGTTTGTCTTCGTGGACGAATGCTCCACGAACATCTCCTTGAGCCCGATCTATGCCAGGGCTCCGAGAGGAGAGCGGGCGCACGGGAAAGCCCCGAGGAACTGGGGCAAGAACGTCTCTCTGATCTGCGCGGCGAGGAGCGGGCCTTCGATTCCTTTGCGGGTGAGGTAACCTTGGAGTCGGTCATCGCCTCGTACGCCGTGCCGGGTCTCTTTCGGGCGGAACGGGTCGGGGGGGGTGTACTGGGACGGGTTGTTCTCGCAGAACCCGCCGCTCCGGGGATTACCGGAGACGGGATGTGAGGAGATCTGGGTCGTACAGATAGACCCCAGGAGCCGGGAAGACGAGCCGAGGAACGCGACCGAGATCATCGACCGGAGGAACCAGCTCGCGGCCAACCTCTCCCTCGAGCAGGAGGTCTATTCCATAGAGACCATAAACCGGCTCGTCGAGCGGGGGAACCTCGTCGGGGCCGAGTATCGGGAGATACCGGTGCGAAGGATATCGCTCCCCAGGACCCTCGATTCAGCCTCCAAACTGGACCGGGACCCGGTCTTCCTCTCCGGGCTCTTCGCCGACGGAGAGCGCGAGGCTGAGTGCTTCCTCGAGGATCTGTCGCCGGTAGAGAAGACTAGGGAGGCCGGGGAAGACTGGGAGCGTTCCAGTCCCCTGGAGCTTATACGGTGGGCTCTTCGAGGGATGTTCTCGCGCCTTTTCGGGTCGGTTCGCGGGCCGTCACAAGGGAAGGAGTAAAGGGTTGCTTGGCGCACGCTTGAAACCCTGACGCTTTGAGAGCTATGATGCTCGCATGCTACTTGAGAACCTCAAAAGTGGGCTGCAACGCCTTCAGGACAAGTTCGGGGGCGAAGAGAAGGCTGAAGGGCCTGTGGTGGGTGAGAGAGTCGTCGCGGAGAACTTCGTCTGGATCTTTGGCACCGGGCGTAGCGGGAGTAGCTGGATCTCACGCATGCTCCGCGACCTGCGGGGATACACTCTCTGGAACGAGCCGCTCGTCGGGCATATGCTCGGCCACCTCTACCACGAGCGCGGATCGGAGATACACCACCTCGATAATTTCCTGCTCGGGGGCGATGAGGCGCTCTGGCTGCCGCCCGTCCGGGAGTTCATTCTCGCGGCGGCGAGCGCAAAGTTCCCGCAGAATGTCGGGGAGCCGGGCAGATACCTCGTCGTCAAGGAACCGCACGGCTCCATCGGGGCCGACATAATAAGCCGCGCCTTCCCGGAGAGCCGGATGGTTGTGCTCCTTCGAGACCCCCGGGATGTGACCGCCTCCAAGCTCGACGCGGCACGCCCCGGAAGCTGGGCCAAGAAGGGCGACCTCTACGAGAAGCTCGGCGGCGACGAGACGAAATACGTCAACTCCCGGGCCTACGGCTACGTCCGGGATCTGGACTACGCCCGCAGAGCCTACGAGGCTCATCCGGGCCCGAAGGCGACCATCCGCTACGAGGACGTGCGGGCCGAGCCGGAGATCCACCTCGAAAAACTACTCCGGGAACTCGGGTTGCGCTACAGAAAAGAAGATATCGCCCGCGTCGTCGAGAAGCACGACTGGTCCAACGTCCCCCGGGAGCAGCGGGGCTCGGGGAAGATCCTCCGCAAAGCCAGGCCCGGCGGCTACCGCGAAGACCTGACGGAGGAGCAGATCCACCTCATAGAAAAGGCCACAGCCCACTATCTCGACGAGTTCTACCCGGATTTCCCTCGCGGTTGAAGGCCCCCTCGAAGGTCTCCGTCGTCATACCGACCCTGAACGCCGGGGTGTGGTTCTACGAGCTTCTCTCGGCTATCCACGCCCAGGAGGGAGACTTCGACCTTGAAGTCCTCGTCGTTGACTCCGGCTCCACGGACGGGACGGTGGAGCTTGCGAGGCGTTGCGGAGCGCGGGTCCACAGTATCCCCGGCTCCGAGTTCAACCACGGCGCGACCCGCAACCTTGGGGTCTCGCTGACGAGCGGAGAGTACGTAGTCCTCGTCGTGCAAGACGCGCTGCCGGTCGGGAAGGGCTGGATCTCAGCGATGATCTCGAACCTGGAGAACGATGGGCGAGTCGCGGGCGTCTACGCCCGGCAGATTCCCCGTCCCGAAGCCGACCCCGTGACCCGTGCGCTCGTGAGCGGGATGGCCTCCGCGACCCCCGAGAGGCGCGAGCAGCGCGCCGAAGGCGATTACGAGAAGCTGCCGCCGCCCCGCAAGCGCCGCCTCGCCGCCTTCGACAACGTCAGCTCCTGCGTCAGGCGTTCCGTCTGGGAGGAATTTGCCTTCGAGGCTGCGCGTTTCGGGGAAGACATCCGGTGGGGTAAGGCCGTCGTCGGTGCGGGTTACACCGTCGTCTACGAGCCGCGCTCGGTGGTCGTACACTCGCACGAACGCGGTGCGCTCTACGACCTCAAGCGGTACTACGCCGACCAGAAAGTCCTCGCTGAACTCTTCGACCTCCGTCCCGTAGGCAGCCTCCCGCGCCTCGCACGAGCCGTGGCCGGCGTAACCGGAAGGCTCTACCCGGCCCTGAAAAAAGACGAACGGCTCGCAGGAAAACCCCGGCCCTTCATATTCTTCGAGGCTCTGCGCTACGCCGGAGTCTCGCAGCTCGGAAACTACCTGGCCGTCAGGGGAGAAGCCCTCGAAAAGTCCAATCCGGCGGCCTACGAGCGTCTGGACCGGTATCTCGGACGCGGTGTCTAGGTAACGTTCAGGCACATCTGACGGAGGCCGGAGTTCTTAGCAAAGGCAGGTGAAACCCGTATAATTCACCACGTGAATACAGGGGGTTCGAAGACATTGAACATCGTAGAAGCCGTCGAGCGCATCCGGGATTACCGGGAGAAGAACGGCAAGGTGGATCGAGTGATCGCGGTCTGGATGGCCAACCCGCTCGTCGGAACCGCCGTCAGGAAGTCCGTGATCTACGCCGCCGAAAGGTCTCTCGCCCGCGAGCAGGAGAGCGCCCCGGGAACCTACGAGTCGGTCTTCTTCGTGGCCGGGGAGATGCGTTCGGGAACGTCGTGGCTCCGGCGGACCCTGAGCGCGCACCCCCAGATAGCGTGCAGCCACGAGGGGAGCTTCTTCGGCCTCGACTACGACCACGAGGATATCCCCGTCTACAAAGGCCCGGTCTCCAGCCTGACCCGACCCTTCACCCTCGCCACCAGAGACTTCCGCACCTGGCACGACATGCCCTGGAACCAGTGGTCAGGCGACTTCGACGAGGACATGAGAAACATCGTCCGGCGTTCCATAGACTACTTCCTCGAAAAGGAAGTCGCCCGGACGGGGAAGGCCATCGTCGGCGATAAAAGCCCGCAGCACACCGAGAACCTCGATGAGATCCACGCCTACTACCCCGATGCCAGGATCATCCACATAGTTCGCGACGGACGAGATGTTGCCGTAAGCGCGATGAACCACTGGTGGCGGCTCGCCCAGGATCAGCCCGAAGCGGCCTTCGAGCTCGACGCTGAGGAACTCGAAAACCGCGACGCCTACAGGGCCGACCGCGAAGGCTACCTCGCCGCCGGGAGGTCCATCTTCACCGAGGAGCGTCTCGCCCAGCTCGCCCGCCGCTGGAGCCTCCGCACGCAGAAGGCCCGCCGAGACGGAACGGAGCTATACGGCGAGCGTTACCTGGAGATCCGCTACGAAGACTTCCTTTCGGACGGGGGGAATACCCTCGCCCGTTTGCTCGACTTCCTGGGGGCTCGCTCCAACGAGCAGGTGGTCGGGAGATGCCTCCGGGCGTCGAGCTTCGAAACGGCCTCGAACCGCAGTCAGGGCGAGGAAGACCCGTCCTCGTTCTTCAGGAAGGGCGTCGCCGGGGACTGGAAGAGTGTCTTCACGAGTCGGGACCGGGAGTTGTACGAGTCAGTCGCAGGCGAGCAGCTAACCGCCTCGGGCTATGAAGTTGACGGCGAAGTCAGCGAAAAAGTCGGCGACGGGGCTTGAAAATACTCTTCGTAGCGCACCAGTTCTTCCCGGAGCATTATGCTGGGGTCGAGATCATCACCCTCGGTCTTGCAAAGGAGTTTCGCCGGAGGGGGCATGAGTCCTTTGTCCTCGCTCCGAAGCGGAGCCGTCCGGTCAACGAGATAGACCCCGGAGAGACCGAGGACTACGAGTTCGAGGGGGTTCCCGTCCGGCGCATAGGGCGTCCGACGGAGGGTTTCGGCCGGCCTTACCGCCTCGACTTCGAGAACGAGACGATGGAGCGGAGAGCCAGGGAATACGTCCGGGAAGTCTCGCCGGACATCATCCACGCCGAACACTTCCAAGGACTGTCCGCGAGCGTTGTACCGGTTCTCAAGGAGGCTGGGGTGCCGCTCGTATACACGGCGACCGATTTCTGGACGATGTGTCCGGTCGTCGACTTCCGCCGCCACGACGGGACGATGTGTACCGGGCCGGACCTGCCCAACTGCATGAAGTGCATAATGAGCCGCTACCCGATGTCGAGGAGTAAATCCGTCGTGATGCGTACCCCGGAGACGGCGCTGCGCCTTCTCGGGAAAGCTGCCTCGACCTCGCTCGGCAGCATCTCTCACCAGACGCAGCAGATGAAAGACCTAGGCGAGCGGGCCGGGTACATCCGGGAGCAGATGGAGGGCGTGGATCACATAGTCGCCTACACGCATCTGATGGAGGAACTCCTCTCGAAGAACGGTATCGGTGAGGGCAAGACCGAGGTCTCCCACTACGGCATAGATACCTCGCTCATCGAACGCCGCGAGCCGGACGAAGAGCGGGACGGGCCGTTTCGGATCGGCTTCATCGGGACGCTCGCCCCGCATAAGGGCTGCGACATCCTTATAGAAGCCGTGAAGCGAATGCCAGACGCCGACGTGATGCTCGACATCTACGGCAACCTCGACCGCTTCCAGAGCTTTATCAGGAAGATGAAGAAAATAGCCGGGGACGACGCCCGGATAGAATTTCGCGGTCCGTTCCAGCGCGAGCGGGTCGGGGAGGTGCTCGCGAGCCTCGATACGCTCGTCGTTCCGTCGCGCTGGTACGAGAACCAGCCCGGCGTCATCCTCGAAGGCTTCGCGAGCGGGATGCCCGTCGTGGTGACCGACCTCGGCGGGATGAGCGAGTTCGTCCACCACGAAAAGAACGGCCTGCTCTTCGCTCTGGACGACCCCGACGACCTCGCCAGACAACTGACGAGGCTCGCCGAAGAACCGGGCCTCGCGCAGAGGCTCCGCGCTGGCATCGGGCCGGTGAAGACGGTCTCAGACGACGCGGACGAGCTCGAAACACTCTACGCCCGGCTTCGTGAGAATCGGGCTGGTTCGCACACGGAAGGGGAAGCGCGCTGATGCTCGGGGGCGTTCGCAAGCGGCTCGTCATCACCGGTAAGAAGGTCGCCGCCGGGGCGTTGTCGAGGCTCCAGCAGGTGCCGGGCTTCGACGCAAAGGTCGTGGAGGCTTTCTGGAACACGCCGAGCGGCAGGCGGGTTCGACAGCAGATGATGGAGCAGGACCGGGAGGTGGCCCTGCTCCGTGAACGCCTCGTGAGCCTCTCCGGGGAGGAGGCCGCCACCGGCGGATCGCCGGTCTTCTTCGTCGCGGGCAATCAGAAATCCGGGACGACGTGGCTCCAGAAGATACTCGACGCGCACCCGGAGGTACTCTGTCAGGGCGAAGGCAGACCATTCGGCAAGCGGTTCAACAAGTCGGGCAAAAGCGGCTACCCGGCGGCGTCGTTGTACAACGCGCTATCGACCTCGAAGAAACTCCGGGTCTGGATCTCGAATTCGGTGTGGAGCAAGCGCGACAACACCGAGCGGCACATAGAGAACCTGAGCGGCCTCGCCATCGAATACTTCCTGAAGGACAAGCTCGTGAAGTCCGGCAAGAAGTTCGTCGGGGACAAGACGGTGCTTCTCGGGCCGGACATAATGAGGGAGGTGGCGCGGCTCACGCCCCGGGCGAAGGTGATACACATCGTTCGGGACGGTCGCGACGTGGCGGTTTCGACGGCGCACCACGTCTGGAATCAGGCCGAAGACCGGGGCGGGAACAGCCCTATCTCGGCCGAGCAGGCCGCCCGGCGCGAGGTCTACGAGCGCGACCCCGAGGCGGCGATCTCATCCGGTGGGATCTTCATCGAGGGCTGGCTCGAGAAGTACGCCCGTCGCTGGAGCAACCTCCTCGAAAACAATATCCGCGACGGACGAAATATCCTCGGTGCCAACTACACCGAGGTCCGCTACGAGGATCGCATCTCAAGCCCCGATACGGAGATGGTCCGCCTCTTCGGGTTTCTCGGGGCGAAGTCCGACCCCGAAACCGTGCAGAACTGTGTCGCCGCAGCGAGCTTCGAGAAGCTCTCCGAAGGGCGTAAGCCCGGCGAGGAGGCAGCGTCTTTCTTCAGGAAGGGCATCGCCGGGGACTGGAAGAACGTCTTTACCGAGGAGAACAAGCGCGAGTTCAAGGCCGGGGCCGGGGAACTCCTCGTGACCCTCGGCTACGAACGAGACGAGAACTGGTAGGCCCGCGATGAGCGGCGGACGCCCCTCAAAATGTCCCTCATTCCTGAGGCGAGCCCTCGATGTTCGCTCTATTCTCGCCGGTAAGGACGAGGCTCTGCGACAGGCCCACGCGACCATCGCCGAGCAACGCCTGAGAATAGCGGCCCTCAAACGCCGTGATCCCGAACAGCGCGACCCCGAACAGCGCGATCCCGAACCAGACGAAGAGTTCCCGAGGAATGCCTTCTTCGTAACGGGTCGGGCCCGGAGCGGGACGACGTGGCTCAGGAGCCTGCTGAACGCGCACCCCGAGATCCTCTGCTGGGGTGAGGGGCGGGTCTTCGAGCGGAGCTTCGAGCGACCGGAGTACGCTCGCCTCGAAGGGGCCAGGATCCCTCCGACCTCGCTCTACGGAGCGCTCGGGCGAGCCGAATATCTGCGCTACTGGATCGAAAACTCCGTCTGGGGGATGGGCGATGAACCCTACGAAGAACACCTGAAAGACCTGACCCGGCTCGCCGTCAGGCACTTCATGGAGGGGCGGCTCGCCAGGAGCGGGGCGCGGCTCGTCGGGGACAAGACCCCGTACCGGAGCGCGGAGATGATGGGTGAGATCGCCTCCGTTCTACCGGGGGCGAGGGTCATACATATCATCCGCGATGGCCGCGACGCCGCCGTCTCCTTCGTTCATCATTCCTGGAATCACCCGACCTCCGAAGGCGGGGTCTACGATCTCACCCGGGAAGAACTCTCTATCAGAGAGGCGTACCGCTCGGGTTCGCTCCATCCCCCCGAACAGAGCATCTTCACCCCCGAACGACTCGCTACCCTTGCAACTGAGTGGTCCCGTGAGGTGCTGCGAGCCTCCGAGGAAGGCCGGCGTCTTCTGAGGGACGACTACATCGAAGTCCGCTACGAAGACCTCCTCTTGCAGCCCGCCTATGAGACCAAAAGGCTCCTCGACTTCCTCGGGGCGAGGTCCGGCGACGAACCCATCGCCCGCTGCCTCGAAAAGACCGACTTCCAGAGCGGCTCGGACGGACGCCGGCCGGGTGAAGAGGATTCCGCCTCCCGTTTCAGGAAAGGTATACAGGGCGACTGGGAGAACGTCTTCACCGTAGAAGACCGGCGGATCTTCGACGACATCGCCGGTAGTACGCTCGGCCACTTCGGCTACGAACGGACCCCGTAAACAAACCCCACGCAGCCGACTCTCAGCGACACAGTAAGGCTCTCACAGGCACCACGCGCCATGAGCAGATAGAATCTACTCCCCGACCCGACGAAGAATCCTCGGGCCGGATTGCGTAAGTACTCATTGGCCTTACCACTTGACAACCTGACGCATACTCGTTACCTTGGTTGCATCATCAGGGTGGGGTTCGCGGTTTTGTCGGGGGGTGGGGTGGATTTCCAGAGGATAGAGTCGAGGAAGCTCTACATCAGGATCGCCGAGCAGATTCTGGAGCGGGTCCAGAGTGGTGTGCTGCCGGCGGGGAGCAAGCTGCCCGCTGAGCGGGACCTCGCGTTGCAGATGGGGGTGAGCCGTCCTTCGGTGCGTGAGGCACTCATCGCTCTGGAGTTGCTGGGGGTCGTGGAGATACGCATCG
>JBPCNU010000284.1:0-2774 GCA_051000975.1 Rubrobacter sp. | reverse complement strand
GGCCTGGTTCACGATCCCCTCCAATGCCGCCCCGGAAAGCGGCTCCGGCAGGTACTCGCCTATAACGGCCGCCTCCGCCTCCTCAGAGGCGGCCTGCTCCTCGCGCCCGGCTTTCCGGTAGGCCTCTGCCGACTCGTTACGCTGCTTGAGTTGCTTCTTGAGGATGGCCTCCTCCTCGTCCGCGCTCAGGCTCCCGCCGCCGTCTATAGAGGCGTTCTTCAGGGCGGCGGCGAGCATCCGAAGCGTCCCGAGACGATCCTTGTCGCGGGCCTTCATCGCCGTCTTGGTGTCCTCCTGTATACGACCCAGGGTGCTGCCTTCGCTCATTCTGACCTTCCTTCTTCCGGCGTGTCTTCAACGCTGAGTCTATGTCCTGCTACGTTTGCGCCAGCGAGTTCGATTGCCGTCCTCGCCCGCACGACGGCTACGAGGCCCGCAGTCTCGCTTCTTAGCCGGTACGGTCCCATCTGCGCCGGAGAGACCCCGGACTCCTCAGCTAGCCGCAGCTCACCCTCCGTCCATCCACCCTCATGCCCGATGAAGAGCGAGATGTCGCCCTCCCTCCCGCCGACGGCTCGCTCGAAGACCGGGAGGTCCGGGGCGTTGTGGAGTATGATCCCCACCCCCGCTTCACGGACGGCCTCCGAAAACTCCACCGGGCTGACGACCTCCGGCACGTCCACCCTCAGAGACTGCCGGGCCGCCGACTCGGCGATACGTCGCCAGCGTTCCAGCTTGTTCCCTTCGCCCGGTTTCACCACCGAACGCTCCGTCAGGATGGGGACGATTCTCCCGACCCCGACCTCCGTTGCTTTCTCGACGACGACCTCCATCCGCTTCCCCTTCGGCACCGCCTGATAGAGAACTACCTGACGCGCCGCAGTAGATGAAATAGATGAGGTAGATAGAGCTTCGGAAGAGCCGTCGATCACGCCGATCAAGACTGCCAGGCCGCCCTCACCAAGCTCCGCCAGACAGACTCGCCCCGACGCCGTAACCGCCTCGAATCCATCGCCCGGCTTCGTCCGGAGGACTTTCGTAAGGTGATGAGCTTCCTCGGAAAGCAGAGTGAAAGACTCGCCCGGCTCGGGGTTTGAAGCTATGAAGATCCTGGTAAGGGTACTCAAACGGGTCCAGACGCCTACCGGAAGACGCCCCGGAGTCGGTCGAAGAACGACGCTCCGTGTTCGGAGTAGGTCTCATCGCCACTCGCAGACTCGAACTTCTCCAGAAGGTCGCGTTGCTCGTGGGAGAGCTTCGTCGGGACCATCACATCCACCACAATCTTCAGGTCGCCGCGCCCGCGTCGCTGGAGTCGGGGCATGCCCCTGCCGCCCAGCTTGAGCGTCATCCCCGGCTGCGTCCCGGCCTCGATGCGTAGCTCCTCCGTCCCGTCGAGGGTCGGTATTTCGACCTCCGTCCCGAGCGCGGCCTTCACGAAGTTGACCCTCGTGCGGTAGATGAGATCGTCGCCGTCGCGCACTAGCTCGGGGTGCTCGGTGACGCGGATGTCCAGGTAGAGGTCGCCGGGCGGCGCTCCGGGTTCGCCATCGTGCCCGGCCCCGGAGACGCGCAGTCGCATACCATCCTCGATGCCCTCCGGTATCTTCACGGTGCGCTCCACGACCCGCGAGACCTTCCCGCTACCCCGGCACTCGGAGCAGGCAACGTCTATGATCTCACCCGTCCCCCGACAATCCGGGCAGGCTCCCTGACTCACCATCTGGCCAAGCATCGTGTTCCTGACCGTCCGAATCGCCCCGACACCGTCACAGGTCGTGCAGCGATGCGTCTTCTCGCCACCCGAACCGCCGCACCGTCCGCAGTTCCCGACGACCTGCACCTTGAGGTCGCGCTTGACCCCGAAGGCCGCTTCTGCCAAGTCTATCTCGACGGTGATCTCCGCGTCGCGACCGCGTGCCACGCGACGCCCACCCCCGCCGCCACCGAACATCGAATCCCCGAAACCGCCGCCACCGAAGCCGCTGTTACCGAAGAACATCTCAAAGATGTCCTGAACGCCACCCTGACCGAACGGATCGCCGTTGGCTCCACCGCCGCTGCGCGGAATATTGTGTCCATAGGTATCGTAGGCTTGGCGGGCCTGGTCGTTGGAGAGGACCTCATAAGCCTCGGTGAGTTCCTTGAAACGGTCCTCGGCACCGGGGTCTTCGGGGTTCGCATCCGGGTGGTGCGTCCGGGCGAGCTTCCGGTACGCCTTCTTTATATCCTGAGCCGAAGCCCCCCGCGACACGCCGAGGACTTCGTAGTAATCACGCTTAGTCTGGGTCAATTTATTAAGCCTTCGGGTTGGAGTTGTTCGAGAGATACTGGCTGAGAGTCTGGGCCGCCGAGCGGACGGTCGTTATCGCGGCGTCGTAGTCCATCCGCTTCGGGCCGATGAGGCTGACGACGCCGTAGGGCCGCTCGGGGCCGCTGTAGGCCGCCGCGACCAGGCTCGTTCCGCCGAGGCTCTGGAACATGTTCTCCGAGCCGATGGAGACGATTATTCCGCTCCGGGCCATCACCGACCGCTGGAGCGCGTCGCCCATCAAACGCAAGAGCCACCGCCTGCGTTCGAAGATCTCGACCACAGCCGCAACCGCCTCCGGGTCGAGATCTTCCAGATGCGTCAGGAGGGCTGATGCCCCCCTGACGAAGACCCCGCGCTCAGACGCCCGCCCGAGGGCCTCGACTGCCCGCATCACGGCCTCCACGACCGTCGGGTCGTAGTCCGAGAGCACGCCCCTTGCGGCCCGCGCGAGCTCCAGGTC
>JBPCNU010000283.1:0-8461 GCA_051000975.1 Rubrobacter sp. | reverse complement strand
GAGGAAGCCCTGCGGAAGCTGGCCGAGAAGAAGCCGCTCGTTCATCACCTGACCAACTACGTTACTGTGAACCTCGTTGCGAACGTAACGCTCGCGGTCGGTGCGCTCCCGGTCATGGCTCACGCTCGGGAAGAGGTCGAGGAGATGGCCTCCGGTGCGTCAGCCCTCGTCATCAACATCGGGACGCTGGACCCCGCTACCGTCGAGTCGATGCTCAACGCCGGGAAGACGGCCAACGAGCGCGGCATCCCCGTCGTCCTCGATCCTGTCGGTGCCGGAGCGACCTCCCTGAGAACAGAGACGGTGAAGAGGATCCTGGATGAGGTGGAGGTCTCCGTCATCTGCGGTAACGCGGGCGAGGTCGCGACGATAGCCGGCCTCGAGGCGGAGGTACGCGGTGTGGAGAGCCTCGGTGGTGATGCGAAGAGCGCCGCCGTCGCGGCGGCTGACTCGCTCGGGGTGATCGTCTGCGCCACCGGGCCGACGGACTACGTAGCGGACGGGACGCGGCTCCTCGCCGTTGGGAACGGAGATCCACTGATGGGCCGGATAGTCGGGAGCGGCTGCGCCTCGACCGCCGTCGTCGGAGCGTTCGTCGCCGTTGGCGAGGCCGAGGTCGAGACCGTCGCAAACGCGCTTGCCTGCTACGGTTGCGCCGGAGAGGATGCCGCGAAACTCTCTGACGGGCCGGGGACTTTCGAGCCGCGCTTCCTGGATGCGCTGGCCGCGCACGCCGCTGCGCCGGACGGATTGGAAGAGCGGTTGCGTGTCTCGGAAGTGGAGGTAGGGATTTCGTGAGGCGTGAGGCGACTCGCAAGCTGGTGCTGGCCGCGCTCTTCGCGGGGCTTGGGGTCTTGCTCTCGGCTATCGCGGTTCCGGTCGGAGGGGCCAGGGTCTTCCCGGTTCAGCATGCCATCAACGCCGTAGCGGGCGTCTTGCTCGGACCGTGGTGGGCCGCCGGGTCTGCCCTGGTGACGGCGACGCTCCGGTTCTCTTTCGGGACGGGGAGCATCTTCGCCTTTCCGGGAAGTCCGTTCGGAGCGATCGCGGTCGGGTTCGCTTACTTGCTCCTCCGGCGCGACGAAGCCGCGCTCTTCGAGCCGGTCGGGACGGTCCTCATCGGGGCGACGCTGAGCGCGTTTCTCATATCGCCCTTTCTCGATGGCAGCGCGTCGGCGGGTTTCCTTGCATTCGCCATCCCGTTCGCGCTTTCGAGTGTTCCAGGTGCGATCATCGGCTACGTCCTGCTCAAGCTCCTGAGGCGCTCCGGGGCCGTGAAGGAGGACCGGAGATAGCCCGGGCGAGTATCATATCCCCCGTGAGATTCGATTCCGAAAAACTGCTCGACGAGACCGGCCATCGCCTCTATCCGCGCTCGAAAGAGCCGTGGGCGATGTCCATGATCTGGCACGACCTCCTCTTCATGCACTGGCCCGTCCCGGTGGAGGTGCTGCGGCCCATGATCCCGGCCTCTCTGGAGCTGGATACCTTCGACGGGAACGCCTGGCTCGGGGTGGTGCCGTTTCGCATGAGCGATGTGAGGCCGCGCTTCTTACCGAGCGTCGGGTTCGTCTCGAACTTTCCCGAGATCAACCTCCGAACCTACGTTACCGTCGACGATCGCCCCGGCGTCTGGTTTTTCTCCCTCGACGCGCACAACCCGCTCGCCGTCCGCCTCGCCCGCGCTACCTTCGGACTGCCGTACTTCGACGCGAGGATGTCCTGCTCCCGCGAAGGCGAGACCATCCGCTACAGGAGCCACCGCACACACCGCCGCGCCCCGCTCGCGGAGTTCGTCGGGAGCTACCGGCCCGCCGCTGAAGTCGAGAAATCGCGTCCCGGAACTATCGAGGCGTTCCTGACGGAGCGGTACTGTCTGTACGCGCCCTGGGGGAAGGCCGGGGTAAAACGGGGTGAGATACATCACGCCCTCTGGCCGCTGCGAAAAGCCGAGGCCGAGGTAGAGGTCTGTAGGATGAGCGAACAGGTCGGCATCACCCTCCCCGGTACCGAACCCGTCCTCCACTTCGCCGAACGACTCGACGTGCTGGCCTGGATCCCGAAGAATATCTCGCACCGGTGAGAGGCAGCCGATGAAACACTCCCTCCAGAACGCCCGACTGCTTCTCGTAACCGACCCGCGAGAAGACCTCGTCGAGAGGATCGCCGCCGCCGTGAAGGGCGGGGTCGAGATAGTCCAGCTTCGCGACAAGCACACCCCGGCTAAAGAACTTCTGCCGCTCGCCGAAGAATTGCGCGAGGTTTGCGAGCCTGATGGTGCGATCTTCACCGTGAACGACGACGTGGAACTTGCCCGGATCAGCGGCGCACACGGGGTCCATCTCGGTCAGGACGACGGGCCGCTTGCGCCCGCTAGAAAGTCGCTCGGAGTGGAGGTGATTGTCGGGCGCAGCGTCGGGACGGTCGAGGAAGCGCGGATAGCTGCAGCCGAGGGGGCTGATTACCTCGGGGTCGGGGCGATGTACGCAACCCCGACCAAGCCCGACGGCGAGGTGGCCGGTTTGCAACTCGTGCGGGATGTCGCGCGAGCCGATCTCGGTCTGCCGTTCTACGCTATCGGCGGCGTAACACTCCAAACCGCACCGGAGATCGCGGAGGCTGGGGCTTGGGGGTTCGCGGTGGTGAGGGCCGTCCTCGACGCCGAAGACCCGGAGGCCGCCGCCCGCAAGCTGAGAGCCTTGCTGCCGTGAGCCGTCCGACCGTGAAGGCCGACCTCGTGGCCGCGCTGCTGCCGGTCAGGGACGACGGTCGGGTGCTGGTCTTGCAGCGGCCGGAGGGAACCTGGGACCCTCCCGGCGGACGGCTGGCGAGCGATGAGACCTTCGAGGCCGGGGCCGTGCGTGAGCTCTACGAAGAGACGAACCTGCTCGTCGAGCCGGAGAGGATGCTCGCGAGCTGGGTCGGGGGCGGTCCGTCGGGGAGGCTCGCTGCCATCACCTACCTCGGACGCGTTCCGGAGTCTGAGGTCGTCATCTCTCACGAACACCTCGGCTACAAGTGGGTCTCGCCGGAAGAGTGGCTCGACCTCGAGAGCTGGTGGAGCGCGGCGAACCGTCTTAAGGTCGGGGAGGCTCTCCGGGAACTCGATGGCGAGGCTCCCCCGGCGCCGGACGCCCCAGTGAAACGCCCGGATGCCCCCCCCGTCCGAGCGAACCTCGGAGCCGGGAGCGTCCTGATCGACTTCGAGAGCGACCACGAGCCTCGGGCCTTGCTCCTGCGCCGCAGGAAACCGCCCGAAGGACTCTGGGAGAATCCCGGTGGGATGCTCGAACCGGGCGAGGACTTCGCCGCCTGCGCCCGGCGCGAGACCTTCGAGGAGACGGGCTTGGAGTCGGAGCCGAAGGCCGTCTGGTGGGCGAAGGTGGAACCCTGGCGCGGCCCGGACGACAAGGAGTTGTATGCCGGGGTCGGCTTCGTAAGCCGCTATACGGGGAAGGATGTGACCCTCGAAGACGCGGCCCACGATGACCTCTCGTGGGCAACGGAGAGAGAGTGGCGGGCGATGCGGACGTGGTATACGCAGCAAGAGTCCGACGCACTCTGGAAGCGCATCGCCCAGATGCAAGCCCAGAAGAGTTGAACGAATTCGACGTCATAGACCGCATCCGGGCCATGCTGCCGCGTGCGCCGGAGGGTGTGATCCTCCCGATAAACGATGATTGCGCGGTCTTCGAGGTCGGGGGTGAACGATGGGTCGCGGCGGCGGATATGCTCGTCTCCAGCCATCACTTCCGGGATGAATGGTCCACGCCGGAGGATGTCGGGTACAAGGCCGTCGCTACCAATATCTCGGACGTCGCAGCGATGGGGGCGAGGCCACGTTTCGTGCTGACGAGCGGCGGCGCACCAGAGCCGGAAATCGCCCTGCGCTGCTTTGAGGGCGTCGCCGAAGCCTGCCGGGAGTTCGGGGTCTATCCTCTAGGCGGCGATACGACGAAGTCCGAGACCCTCGTCGTAAACGTGGCGATACTCGGCTCGCTCGACTGCGGGAGGTTCGTAGCGCGTTCGGGGGCGAAACCGGGCGACCTGATCGCGGTAAGCGGCGAACTCGGCGCGGCGGCGGCTGGCCTCCTGGCCCTGGAGCAAGGACTCGAAGGATACGAGAGGCTCAAGAACAGGCACCTCAGACCAGAGCCCCGGGTGGAAGTCGGGCTTGAGGCGGCCCGTCTCGGAGCGACGGCGATGATAGATATTTCGGACGGCCTCACCTCGGACGTGCGACACATCGCACACCAGAGCGGCGTCGGCTGCCGGATAGACCTCAAACTCCTGCCCGTCGCAAAGGATGTAAGAGAGCTCGCCAACCTCCTCGAAGAAGACCCGCAACGGCTCGCGGCGACGGGGGGAGATGACTACGAGCTACTAATATGTGCTTCTAGCAACGTTATAGAACAATTGAGACGATTTGCGGGAGTTCCGATCACGATCATCGGGGAAGTAGTCGAGGAGTCGGAGGGGATCACGTTCTCAGACAACGGAGAGGAAGTCTCAGAGCTTTCCGGCTGGGATCACTTCGGTTGCGGCAGGTGAATTTACAGAGAGAGCGGAGTTGATGTAAAGACAGAGAAACGTTTCGGGTTCCATCAGCTTTCGTGGGCCATGCCCGGTCTGGTAATCGCTGTCGTTGCGGCCTCCGGGTGTTTGGGGTGTGAGACTACACGACTAGCTCTCCAGGTCCTCAGACGGGCCAGCTTTCCCGTCGCCAGCCAGCGTCCCAGAACATCCATTCATAGCGGCTGGTGGTGACGAATGCTTGTTTTGCGGCGGCCTTCTGCTGGCCGTCGAGGTCTCTGCAGGCGCGGTCGGCGGTGTCGAGGACGGCCCTCACGAGGGCGTTGAAATCTTCGCCGCCGTAGGTTTCGATCCACCTCGCGTACATCGGGTCGGGGGAGCTTGCTCCAGCCAGAGCGTTGCCGACTTCGGTGTAGATCCAATAACACGGCAGCACTGCGCACAGTCCCTCGTGATAGCCTCCGGTCGCTGCGGCACGCATCATGTAGCTCGTGTACGCGAGGGTCGTTGGGGACATCGGGGTGCGATCCACATCCCCTTGCTTCAGGCCAAGCCCGGATAGGAACCCTTCGTGGAGGCTCCGCTCGACGGTTATTGCTCCCGTTGAGTGAGTGTTGAACATGAGGAGCGTGTCCTCTTCCCCCGAACGCACCCCGACGAGCGCAAGGGCGCGGGCGTAGTCCCTGAGGTAGAGTGCGTCCTGCACGACGTAGTGGCGGAACTTCTCCTTCGGGAGCGTCCCGTCGGTGAGGCCGGTGATGAACGGGTGTGCAATCACCTTCTCGAAGATTCCTTCGATCTCGCTCCACAACTCTCCGGTAAATCCTGGCCTGTCGCCGAATGCGAGGCTTGACACGAAAATTCCTCCTGTGAACTGGCTACGCTGATCTCCCGGACGAAATTTTTACACGCCTTGCCAGAGAATGCAGGGTTCAGAGGCGGTGGACATCGCTCACCATCACGCGATTCTTGCCCTGACGTTTCGCTTCGTAGAGGGCTTCGTCGGCTTCCTTGAGCATGGTCTCGGCTGACTTGTCACTTTCCGGGGTCAGTTCGGAGAGGCCGATGCTAACGGTGATGAACTTCTCGTTGGGGCAGGCTTCGTGCTCGATGCGGAGTGATTCGATGCGGCCTCTGAGTCTTTCGGCAGCGACGGAGGCGCTCTGCAGGGTCTGTTCGGGGAGGATGATCAGGAACTCCTCTCCACCGTAGCGGTAGGCCCGGTCGCCTTTTCTGAGCCCGTTGAAGATAGCGTTGGCGACTTTTTGCAGGACTTCGTCGCCTGCGAGGTGGCCGTAGTGGTCGTTGTAGTCCTTGAAGTTGTCCACGTCGCAGAGCATGGCGCAGTAGCTGTGTCCGTAGCGATCTATCTGGGAGAGCAGGTAGTCGAGGTCTTCGCGGAGCCTCAGGCGGTTGCCGAGATCGGTGAGTGCGTCCTGGCGGGCCGCGATCCAGAGTTCCCGGTTCAGGCGTTCTAGCTGTCGTTTCTGGTCGTAGAGTCTGCCGTGCAGCTCGGTTACGCGACCGGCAGTGAGGAGCCGGGCGCGGAGCTGCTGCTGGTCGAGGGGCTTGGTCAGGTAGTCGTCGGCCCCGGCTTCGAGACCTGCGAGCAGGTCGTCGCGCTCCCCGAGAGCGGTGATGAAGATGAAGTAGGTGTAGCGCTCACGAGCACTCTCCCTGACGCGGCGACAGAGTTCGATGCCGTCCATGCCGGGCATCATACGGTCGCTGATCATGACCTCGATGTGCGGCTCCTGCAGGAATATTTCCCACGCTTCGTTGCCGTCTGCGGTGGGGATGCACTCGTGTCCGAGCCGTTCGAGACCGAGCTGCAGGATCCTGCGGGTGATCGTATCGTCTTCGGCTATGAGAACTTTCATGCCCTTGTACGCTCCTTCGTGGCGAGCCTCAGAGCGACACTCGCTACCTCGAACTCCCTTTCCAGAGCCGATACAAGGCTCTCGAGGTCGGAGAGGTTTCCGGAGACGCAAGAGGTCTGTACTTCATCCGCCACATTGCTCATGCGAGACGCACCCATGTTACCAGAACTGCTTTTCAGCGCGTGAGCTGTACGCTCGATGCCTTCGTCATCCCGGGACATCAGAGCTTCTCTGAGCTCCGCGAGCCTCGTGCGGGAGTCCGCCTCGAAGGTTTCGATCAGTTCTTCGAGGAGACCGGGCGAATCTGAGTCCTCAAGCTGGAGTAGCCCCTCGATGACTCGCTCGTCCAGAACATCCGAGCGACCGAGGTCAATCTGTAAGCCAGACGAAACATCCGTTTTGGGGAGAGGCTCGGAAGGATTGCCAGAGATCCACTTCGAGAGAACGTTCGAGAGGTCAGACTGCCTGACGGGCTTCGAGATATAGTCGTCCATACCCGCTTCGAGGGCGTGTTCGCGGTCGCCCTTCATCGCGTTCGCCGTCATGGCGATTATCGGGGTCTTCTCCCGCTCGTTCGCTCTTTCTCTCGCCCGGATCGCCGTAGCCGCGTAGCCGTCCATCCCCGGCATCTGGATATCCATGAGTATGGCGGCGTAACGACCGTTCTCCAGAGCCTCGAGGGCTTGCTCTCCGTCTCTGACGACCTCGGCCCGGTATCCGAGCCGTTCCAGCATCTTGGAGGCGACCTTCTGGTTTACAGGGTTGTCCTCTGAAACCAGCACGGAAACCCTGAGCCTGGGACGGATCACCTGCAGCTCGTGTCGGGTTACGAGCCGCTTGCCGCTCGGGGTTTCGGGGCGGAGGAGATCCTCATTGACCACCGCAGCGAGAGCGTCGTACAGTTCGGACTGCTTGACGGGCTTCGAGAGGTAGACCGAGATTCCGGCCCTTCGCGCCCCCTCCGCGCTCGTCACGCGCGAGACGATCTGAGAGCCGTTCGGGGAAGCCTCGTCCGGTATCTCCGCCACCTCCTCGCGGTCGCCGAGCGAGGTGAGCATGACGAGCCTCGAAGCCGAGATGCGCGGATCGCCCTTGATGGCTCGGGCGAGTTGCAGGCCGTCCATCCCCGGCATGTGCATGTCCACGATAGCAACGTCGAACGGTTCGCCGGAGTCGGCGGCGGAACGCAGAGCCTGCAGCGCGCTCGCGCCGTCCTGTGTGCCCTCGGCCTTCATCTTCCAGGGCGATATCTGGTGTTTCAGGATCTCCCGGTTCGTCTCGTTGTCGTCCACGATGAGGACTTTCAGCCCGGCGAGGTCTCTCAGGTTCTCCAGCATCCCCGGCTGCCTGACGTCCGTCTGGCAGTCGAACGAAAGCTCGAACCAGAACGTACTGCCGACGTCCGGCTCGCTCACGAGGCCGATGTCGCCACCCATCAAGTCCACGAGCTGGCTCGAAATAGCGAGCCCGAGGCCCGTGCCGCCGTAACGCCGGGTGGTCGAGGCGTCGGCCTGCGAGAAAGACTGGAACATGGACTCGGAGAGATTCGCGTCTGTCCCGATGCCCGTGTCCGAGATCTCGAAGCGCAGGGAAACTGAGTCCTCCTGTTGCCCAAGGGATTCGACCTTCAGTACAACCTCGCCGGACTCGGTGAACTTCACGGCGTTGCTGACGAGGTTCGCGAGGATCTGACGCACCTGCCGGGGTCTCCCCGGAGCACGGTCGGAACATCGTACTCGACGAGGCTCGCGAGTTCAAGGCCCTTGCCCTGGGTGCGAGCCGCGAAGAGCGTCGTAACCTCCTCGACCGCCGAGGTCAGGTCGAAGTCGGTGGTGTCGAGACGCATCTTCCCGGCCTCTATCTTCGAGAAGTCGAGGATGTCGTTTATGATCGTCAGAAGAGCCTCACCGGAGAGCCGGACGGTCTCGGCGTAGTCGTGCTGTTCTGGGTCGAGGTCGGTGTCGAGGAGAAGCTCGGTCATTCCGATGACCCCGTTCATGGGCATGCGGATCTCATGCGACATGTTCGCCAGGAACTCGCTCTTGGCC
>JBPCNU010000282.1:0-5300 GCA_051000975.1 Rubrobacter sp. | reverse complement strand
ATGCGGGGGAGCGAGCGGTCTTTACCGGCAAGCTCTACGGTGATGAGCTTGCAGCGGCGTATGCGTCGGGGGATGCGTTCGTCTTCCCCTCAACGACGGAGACCCTCGGGATGGCGATGATCGAAGGTCTAGCCTCCGGTCTTCCCGTTATCGCGGCCCGCAGTGGAGCCTCCGGGGAGGTCGTTCGGGAAGGCCTAGACGGCTTGCTCTACGAGCCGGAAAACGCTAGCCCCTCTCTCGTCGAGACCGTGCGCAGGGTGTTCGAAGAAGACGGTTTACGGGAAAGACTCGTAAAAGGCGCACGAAGCTCGGCGCAGAGCCGGAGTTGGGCTGCCTCTACGGAGACCGTACGGGGATACTACGAGGAAGCACTGGCCACCATGAACGTAAAGGTCGAAAAAGGGGCGCGGGTGGTGAGCCGGTGAGGGACCGGGGCGAGAAGGAAAAAGGCGAGAAGCGCAAGAAGTTCAAGTCCGGGGGCGTGAGGTTCTCGAAGTTCACGGTCGTAGGTGGGCTGAACGCGGCGGTCGACATCGGGGTCTTGAATGCCTTGATCTGGCTGGAACCGACTCGCGAACCATCCGTACTCGTACTCTATAATCTCGTCGCGCTGGTTCTGGCGAACGTGAACAGCTACTTCTTCAACTCGTTCTGGACTTTCCGGGGACGCTCCTCGAGCGACCTTTACCAGAAGGTGACGTTCGCGGCGCAGGCACTGGTGAACATCGGGGTCAGCAGCCTGCTCTTCTACATGCTCGTGCGGCCCATCGTCATCTACACGGAGTTGCCGGGATATCTGGCGACGAACGCGGCGAAGGTGATCTCGATAGCCGTCGCGTCCACCCTTAGTTTCTTCCTGATGCGCTACCTGGTCTTCTCCACCAGTCAGCCGCTAAAGAAGCCCGTCGGGAAGCTCAAGAAGGCTCGTAAAACACGTCGTCGCAGGCGCAAAGACGCACCAGTCGATGACGTTTGATGGGTCTTGTAAGCAAGCGGTGGTCGTGCTAAATTATCCACCGCGATGCGGAAGTAGCTCAGACTGGTAGAGCATCACCTTGCCATGGTGAGGGTCGCGGGTTCGAATCCCGTCTTCCGCTCTTCGCGGGCCGCGGGGCCAGCTTCTGGCGACATGGCCGAGTGGTTAGGCAAGGGTCTGCAAAACCCTGTACCCCGGTTCGAGTCCGGGTGTCGCCTCTCTCTCGGTGTAGGCCGGCAACAAACCGCAAACAGCACCGGGGCGATTAGCTCAGCGGGAGAGCACTTCCTTGACGTGGAAGGGGTCAGTGGTTCGATTCCACTATCGCCCACTTTGAAGAACCGCTTACCTAAGCGGAATTCTCGCAACAAATCGAAGCCCCCGGTTCTCGGCGGGGGCTTTTTGATACCACGCTGATACCACCGGGGATTATCCGAGGGCTTCGCCCATAGCGTCGGCGGCCTCCCCGCCCATGCCGGGGAGCATGTGCGAATAAGTGTCGAGGGTGATCGCCACCCGAGCGTGTCCGAGGAGATCCTGGACGAACTTCGGATGGACGTTCTTCGAGAAGAGGAGAGACGCGCATGTGTGCCGGAGATCGTGGAAGGTGATCTGTGGGAGTCCAGCGGCTTTGAGGAGCGGGATGAATGACCGTTGGCGGAGGTTCGAGGGGTTGATGAGGTTCCCGATCTCCCCCGCGAAGACGAAGCCGTGATCCTCGTAGACTCCGCCCGCCTTCAGTTTCTCTTCGCCCTGGTGTGCGCGATGGCGGCGGAGCGACTCGACGGCGCCGGGTGTGAGGCGGATGCTCCGGCGGCTCTGCTTCGTCTTCGGCTCCCCGAGAGCGAGCTTCTTCCCGTTCTCCGTCCTCGTCATGGTTCGCCGTACTCTCAGCGTGGAGGCTTCGAGGTTCACATCGTCCCACTTCAACCCCAGCAACTCCCCGCGCCTCATCCCGGTGTGGACGGCCATCACGTACAGGGCTTCGAGCCGGTCTTCCTTCGCGGCTTCGAGAAACCGCCGGGCCTCGTCTGCCGAGAGCGGGCGCATCTCCTTCGAGGATGGCGTAGGAGCCTTCACGCCGTCCGCTGGGTTCCGGGGTATCAGGTTCCACCTCTCGGCCTGCGAGAGGGCCTTGTGGACGATGTGATGGATCTTCTGGACCGTCGAGCCGGAGAGTCCCGAGTCGAGGCGGTTCCGGTAGAAGCTCTGTAGGTGCATCGCGTTCAGGTTGGAGAGCTTCACCCTTCCGAGCGCGGGCTTCACATGGACGCGGACGAGGCATTCATCCCGATAGTAAGTTGACTCCCTTACCGAGCCTCGCACGGCGTCCGAGAGCCACCGGTCCAAGTACGCGCCCACCTTCAGATTCTCATCGTCGTAAACGATCCCCCGCGCCGCGTCGCCGCGAGCCTCCGCGAGTTTCTTCTCGACTTCCTTGTATTTCCTGCCGTATATCGTCTTGCGCTTCGGGCCGTCCGGCGTGTGGACGGTGTAGCGTCCGACGTAGCGGCCATCCTTGCGCTTCGAGATCCCATCGCCTTTAGCGGGCATGCTTACTCTCCCTTCCCGACAAGCTCCGACACGTCCACCTTGAGAACCTCCGCCAGCCTCCGCAGAGTCCGGCCATGCGCCCCGGCTTCACCGCGCTCAATGCGGCTGATAGTGTTCCTTCCCACCCCGGCGGCCTGGGCCAGCTCTTGCTGACTCAAAGCCCGGAGCCTACGAAGCTCTTTCATCCTCTCCACATTGACCTCCATTCCGACAGCATATTTCTTCTCAGATTATAGCGCAAAAATGGTGCAATATCAGGTCATATATGGTATCGTATAGGTGTCAGATAAAGGAATGGCCCCGGCGGAGTCGCCACAAGAGAGGGGTAGGGGGAGGCTGGTGGCGGAGAGGGGTAGGGGGAGCTGGGCCGGGTACCGGGGCCGGGCCATCGGACCGCTCGTCAGAGAGGCGCTCAAGCTGCTCCTCCCCAACGAGCGCCTGGGCGAGGCCAGGTACGTGGGCGGATACTGGAACAGGAGGGGGGACGTGGAGGTGGATCTCGTCGGGGCCAGCAAGAAGGAAAGGCCGGATCGGGTGGACTTCGTAGGCTCCATAAAGTGGAGGGACGCGGCCATTCGACCGCCGGGACTTCGCCGCCCTCTCCGGGCAGCTCGGAGGGGTTCCAGGGGCGGACGGCTCGACGCTCCTCTCAGAGCTCGGCAACCTCGAAGGCATGCCCCTCGCCGCGGCCGCGGGCCTCGTCGCCGTACTCGTCGGCCTCGGGTACAAGGCCGCTATCGCGCCGTTCCACTTCTGGGCGCCGGGCGCCTACGACGGGGCGCCCGTCTCCGTCGCGGCCTTCCTCTCGGTGGTGCCGAAGGTCGGCGCGATCTTCGGGCTGGCCCAGGTCGTAGGCGACCTGCCGCCGGGCGAGGCGGGCTGGCCGTACGCCGTCGCCGCCCTCGCCGTCCTCTCGATGACCTACGGCAACCTCGCCGCGCTCGTGCAAGATAACGTGGTGAGGCTGCTTGCCTACTCTTCTGTCGCCCAGGCCGGGTTCTTTCTGCTCGGCGTCGTCGCGATAGGGGAGGAGGGGCTCGCGCTGAGATCGCTGGTTGTCTTCGCCGCAGCGTACGCGGCGATGAACCTGGGCGCGTTCGCGATCGTGCTCCAGGTGGGGAGGAACCTGGGCGACTTCACGGGACTGGGGCGTTCGGCGCCGCTCGCCGGAGGGGCGATGGTGATATTCCTGATCTCGCTCGTCGGAATTCCGCCGCTGGGGGGATTCGTCGGCAAGCTGCTGCTCTTCGGCGCGGCGATGGAGGCGGGGTTCGTGTGGCTCGCGGTCATCGGCATCCTGAACAGCGTCCTCTCGCTGGCAGTGTACCTGCGAATCGTGGCGCCGATGTACCGGACGCCGAAGGGCCGCCCGGCGTCCGCGCCGTTGCTCGTCGCCGTCTGGACGGTGGCGCTCGTCCTCACCTTCGGGATCGGTCTCGCGGCGCAAGTCCTGATAGGGAGCGTCGCGTAACTTCGTTCCATCGACGGTTCCGCCGGACTCCGCCGACGCCGCGCATCCCGGTCGCAGGCTACCGCGTCGAGGATCTTCGTGTCCGCTCTAGCTTTCCGACTCGTTACAGCCGATCGCACGAACCCCGACGGTCTCCGGCCCTGTGCGACGGAGAAAAACCGGGGCGCGAGGTTGCCGCGTAACGGCGCGGGACATTACTCCACGGTAAGCTGACCTTCGGCCCGCGGGTCCACGGGTGAGTTTTCCTCCAGGTAACGGACCACAGTATCCACGAGGTTGAGCTGGGTGTCGAAAGTGTTCTGGCCCTTCGTGAGGGTCGTGAACCGGTCGCCCCCGGTCGCCATGAAGTTGTTGGTGGCGATCTTGTAGGTGGCGTTCGGGTCTATGGGTTCGCCATCAACGGTGACGCGGGTGACTCGATCCCCGAAGGGGGCGTCGGCGTCGTAGGCCCACGTGAGGCCCGAGACCTGCACCGTGCCGTACTGGCTGTTGGCGCCCTCTTCGAGGACTTGCTCCACCTGCGCGCCGGTGAGTTCCATAGTGACGAGCGTGTTGTTGAACGGGAGGACCGCGTAGATCTCCTCCAGCGTGATCGGCCCCTCGTCTATGTCGGCCCTCAAGCCTCCGGCGTTAGTGAACGCGAAGTCCACGTCGGGGAAATAGGTCCGCATCGAGTCGGCGACGAAGTTGCCCATCTCGCTCTCCACGGCGCGCGTCTGGCCGCGCAGTATGGAGGTCGTCGTCTCGCCGACGGTCTCGCCCAAAGCCTCGTCCAGCTCGGCTTGGTAGCCGTCCACTATCTCCTGCACCGCCGCGTCGGGTTCGACCGAGCCGGTGACGACCCGATCCGAGGCACCCTCGAACTCCACGACATCTTTCGTCCTGCGGTCGACGGTGAGGGACACGTCGGCGTATCCGCGGTTGTTGCCGTATGGCTGTATGACGGGTATGCCGTTGACTTCGGTCGTTATGTCCGACGGTATGTGTCCGCCGAGGACGAAGTCTATCTCGTCCGCGGCGTTCGCCGGGAGCAGTTCCAGCATCTCGGCGAGCGGGCCTTCCGTCCCGGACTCCAGGCCCATGTGGGGGGGCACGACGATGGTTTCGACCTTCTCCTTTTGCAGCTCCTCGACCGTGTTCGCGACCTCGGCGGCCGTCTCCTCGACGTCGAGGAACGAGAGGCCCTCGGTCGCCTCGGGGAGGGTGACGTTCTTCGTGTCCGGGTTGCCGACCCCGATCACGCCGACCTTCACGCCCTTGAGGTTGGAGATCTCGTAAGGGGCGATGCCTTCCGGCTGC
>JBPCNU010000281.1:0-3550 GCA_051000975.1 Rubrobacter sp. | reverse complement strand
GCCGAGGACAGACCGCTCGCCATCACCGCGAAGGCGACGAAGAACGAGAAGACCGGGATGCCGTATGCCCGGTTCACGAACAGCGCGGCACCACCGGCGCTCGGGTACTTGGAGACCAGCTCCGAGTAGGAGAAAGCGGTCAGGATAGCGACGAAGAACGCCACCAGGAAGGCGAGCCAGATCCCGCCCCCGATCTCCCCTGCAACCGTGCCCGGAGCGACGTAGATGCCCGCCCCGACTATGTTGCCCACCACGAAGGCCAGAAGTAGCGGGGCACCGATTACCTTTTTCAGACCGCCCGAGGACCGTTCTTCGTCACCAGATCCGGTTCCCGCACCGACTATACTCATACGACCCCCTCTTGATGTGGCTGTAGCTACTCGACTTTGAATTCCATCTCGCAAAAATAACAACTTGTCTCGAAGAACACAAATCCCGCGCTTTGCGGGCGCTTCGCTTGACACCGGCCCGTCGGCGGCGCGAAGATAGCCCCATGAGCGTTATAGAGTTCCAGAACATATGCAAGTCCTTCGGGGACTTCGAGGTCTTGAAGGACATAGACTTCTCCGTCGAGGAGGGCGAGGTCGTCGTCGTCATCGGTCCCTCGGGAAGCGGAAAGTCGACGCTGCTCCGGTGCATAAACGCCCTGGAGGAGATCACGACCGGAACCCTCATCGTGGACGGCATCCGGGTCCACGATAAGAAAACGGATTTGAATACCTTGCGATCCGAAATCGGCTTTGTCTTCCAGCAGTTCAACCTCTACCCGCACATGACCATCGCCCAGAATATAAAGCTCGCCCCGAGCCGGGTGAAGAAAGTCTCGTCCTCAGAGGCGAACGAACGCTGCGAGAGGCTGCTTGCGCGGGTCGGCATCCCGGAGCAGGCGAACAAGTACCCCGAGAGCCTCTCCGGCGGCCAGCAGCAGCGTGTGGCGATAGCGCGGGGGCTTGCTATGGAGCCGCGCATCATGCTCTTCGACGAGCCGACGAGCGCGCTCGACCCGGAGATGATCGGGGAGGTCCTAGACGTGATGGCCGACCTCGCCAAAGGCGGCATGACGATGGTCTGCGTGACCCACGAGATGGGCTTCGCCCGCCGCGTCGCAGACCGGGTCGTCTTCATGGACGAGGGGAAGATAGTCGAGGTCGGCACGCCCGAGCACTTCTTCGAGAACCCCGAGAACGAACGCACGAAACGCTTCCTCGGTCAGATCCTGCACTAGGCAAGGATGGAGTAAATCCGGGAAACAGACTCCCTGCACCTCAGACCGGAGATACAGATCTGGAGCATCGCTGAGAAGGACTTGCAGACGCTGGTCGCGTCGGCTATTGAGGATTCGCCCTCTGCCGTGTCAGGAAAGACTGCAGCCACCCGAAAACAGCATATTCTGGCCTACAGCAAGGGTAAACGGGATGCATGTGGGAAGGGCGAGGGGGATGTCGCTAGCCCCCGAAGCGAATATCGCTCCCGGTAACGGCGAACCAGGCCCATCCACGATAGCGGCGGTTCTTGTACGGTGGCCGTTGCTCATCGCTGAATACGGCCTCAAAACTAGCTTCGAGTCGTTCTACGGTCAGACCGAGACCCCGCACCACTCGATGAGCAGGTGCGCGTAGGTCTTCGCGGCGGTGAGTATATCTTCGGTCCTGATCTTCTCGTCCGGCGCGTGAGCGAGCCTCACGTCCCCGGCCCCGTACATGACGCACTCCATCCCCCCAAAGTTCACGAAGTGCCGCATATCGGAGCCGTAGGATACGCCCTCTACCGCTATCTCATACCCGGTCGTGGCCCGGTGGGAGTTAGCCAGAGCCTTGCAGATCCCAGCCTCCACCGCGACCTCCGAGGGGGCGAACTGACCGCTGAAGTACTCCAGCTCCGGTGGATTTTCCTGAAGCCAGTCGTCCTCCTCCGAGACGGTGTGAAGCCTGTTCTCGAGGAGCTGTTTGAGATCTTCCAGCGTCTCGCCGGGGATGAGACCAGCCCGGACTTCAGCGACGAGGGATTCCGGGACGGTCGAGGCCCAGTTACCGGCTCGGACGACGCCGATGTTGATCGGCACCTTGTCTATCAGGTGGTCGTAGAGCGGGTGGAGGAGCGTGGCGTTCCGCTCCTCTTCGAGGTCGAGGAGCGCGTCGTAGAGCGGCAGAAACGCCTCGAAGGCTGAGACTCCCTCGCCCCTGACGGCGGCATGCGTCGAGCGCCCCGGCACCGTGAGCCGAAACATCACCGACCCGCCCTGCGCGACCACGAGCGCGAGCCGGGTCGGCTCGGAGATGACGACCGCGTCGGCCCGGTGTCCGCGAAGCACCGTGGACAACGCCCCGAGACCACCATCCTCCTCCCCGACGACGCTGTTCAGCTTTACATCCCCGGCGAGCGAGACGCCGAGGTCGTCCAGAAGGTCCAGCGCGACGAGGAACGTCGCGAGGCCGCCTTTCATGTCGCAGGAGCCGCGCCCGTGGATAAATCCACCCTCAACCGCGCCGGAGAACGGGTCGCGGCCCCAGGTAGCGGGGTCGCCCGGTTCGACGACGTCTATATGAGCGTTGAGCAGGATGGAACGACCATCGCCGCCCCCCTTCCTGACCCCGAGGAGGTTGGGGCGCAGCTCGTAGCGAGACTGCTCCCCGACGTGTTCAAAGTACGGGGCGACTTCTTCCGGGGTCGCCTCCCAGCGGTCCACCGCAAGACCCCGGGCGAGCATCTCGCGCTCGACTCGCTCCTGGACCGCACCCTCGGTCCCGGTTACGGAGGGTATTCGGACGAGATCTCCGAGGAGCTTCTCGGCGACCTCTCGTCGAGCCTCGGCGGCAAGGTCTAATTCGCGTGTGAACCTCTTATCGAGCATGACGGGGAAGCTAGCACGGTAGGTCTGACGGTACAACACCAGGATCAGGCACGTTAGACCGGAAGGCGTCCGGTCTAATAGTATTCACGGCTATCGTCGCGCGGGATTCGGATAATTTCTGGGCGTTCAAAAAGATTGCTGGGAGGGCAGTATGACAGTGGAAGGCAAGTTCAGGTTTACGGTGCTGGCGGCCTTGATGGTCGCGGTCACCTCGGTCGCCGCGGCCTGCGGCGGCGGTGGCGGGAGCGGTGGTTCGGGTGGCTCCGGTGGAGAGGATACGGGCGGCTCCTCCGGCGGAGAGACCCTAACGGTGGCCTCGGACGTCGCTTACAGGCCGTTCGAGTTCGTGCAGGACGGGGATCCGGTGGGCTTCGACGTTGACCTCATAAACGAGGTGGCGAGCCGCGCCGGGTACGAGTTGGACCTCCAGAACGTAGTCTTCGACGGGGTAATAGAGGGTGTCAGCAACGGCCTCTATGACGCTGGGATCTCGGCGATGACCATAACCGAGGAGCGGGAGCAGAGCCTCGATTTCTCAGAGCCGTACTTCAACGCGGACCATTCGGTGCTGGTGCAGAGCGGGTCGGACGTACAATCCACCGACGACCTGGCCGAGGGCCTAATCGGGGCGCAGCGCGGCACGACCGGGGAGACGCTCGCGAACGAGACCGCCGACGAGGTCGGGGCCGAGGTGCGTTC
>JBPCNU010000280.1:0-5025 GCA_051000975.1 Rubrobacter sp. | reverse complement strand
GACCCGCTCCATCGGGAGGCCGTCCCGGCTGCGCGGGAGGTCTTTGGTCATCTCGACCATGGACATGAAGCCCATGTCGCCGTGATCCATCCCTCCGTGTCCGCCATAATCCATGCCGCCGGATTCTTCGTGATCCCCGTCGTGGCCCCCGGTGTCGTTGCCATCGCCCTCGTGTTCGCCGTGATCCATGCCTTCGTGTCCCCCATGCCCCCCCACGTCGTCGGTGTCTTGGTGGCCTCCGGCATCGCCTCCATCGTCCCCGTGTTCCCCGTGTTCCCCGTGTTCCCCGTGTTCGCCTCCGTCGTCGTGTCCCATGCCGCCGGCCGACTCGCGCGGGACGAGATCCATGCCGCAGATGGGGCACGAGCCGGGTTCGTCGCGGACGATCTCCGGGTGCATCGTGCACGTGTATTCGGTTCGGGTACGGACTGCGTCGGCGTCGAAGTCCGAAACCTCGTCGCGGAAGGAGTTTTCGGAGAACCAAAGCGACAATTCCTCCACGCCCCTCGCCAGTTCCCTCTGGTCGGCGATGGTGGAGGCGTCCGGCTCCGGAAGCGGCGAGCAGTCTTCAGCGCCTACGGCGAGTATCGTCCGGGGCCGGGGCATCTGGGCGTAGGCGATGGCGGCGGCGCGTTTCAAACTCGGGGGCAGCTCCCCGACGAGGACGAGGACGCTCGCGTGGCGCGGGGTGTCGGAGACGCGAAGCCCGGCGGCCCCTAGATCCAGGCCGCGGGCGCGGGCGACATCCTCTCCGGGCACGACGAACGCGCGCAAGTCCCGCGACATCGCGCGGGACACCAACCGGGCGAACCGGGAGGGCTTCGCCTCCCGCGCCCCGGTCGCCATCGGCGCTGCCGTGTCGTCGGCTCCTTTAATCGTCATTGGCGCCTCAACGCTCCCTGGCTCCAGCCGTACAGGAGCCCCAGAAACAGGATCGACAGAAACACGCCCATATCCAGCAGGGCAACGAGTCCGAGCTCCCTGTACACGACGGCCCATGGGTACATGTACGCCATCTCCATGTCGAAGGCGAGGAAGAGGAGCGCGTACCCGTAATAACGCGCGTGATAGCGGATCCACGCGGGTTCGGGGGACAGCTCGCCGGAGGTCGCGGGCACGTCTTTGGCCTCCTCTTCGCGGGTTCGGCAGAGGGAGCGCGAGGCCGCGCACAGGCTCAGTACCAGGCCGACCGTAGCGACGACCATGCCAAATAGTATTGCGTACTGCTCAAGGGCGGTCATGTCTGAATTCTCCACGTGTTCACGCGCTTAGTCCTCGTTCCTTTATCGGTCTCGCGGGGATGCGGGGCTGTCGCCGGGCCTTACCTTGGATAGGCGACGCAAATTTCGCGCTAAACCGGTCTGTCTACCCACTCCGGTTCGGGCGTGATTTCGGACTCCGGCTTTTTGCCCGGATCGTCCAATCCACTGGACGTGACGGTCAGCAGAACGCGCACCTTCATTTCATGATCGCAGACCGCCTGGCACGAGAGCCGCGCCCGGCCGAGAAGATCCCGCTTTTCGAGTACGTCAAGCTCGGCTCTCGTCATCTTCTCCGGTTCGCCGTCGAGGTACTCGACGCGGCAAGTGGTGCACTTGGCGTAAGCGCCGCAGCGGTGCAGAATGTCTACCCCCGCGTCCTCTTCCAACGCGAGAACCAGCCGCTTGCCGTCCTCCACATCCACGGCCCCGACGCCCTCTACCTCTAGTCTTGGCATGAGATCCTCCCTCTCCGTTCTTACTTGGTTAATCTGACAATCGATCGAGATTCCTGCTTGAGGTTACGTGCGCCGACACGGATGTCCTCGGCGCACGTAACTTTGAGCCTCCAGAGCCCAAACGTCTTCTTTAGGCCGCTACGGTGTAACCGGCCTGTTCGACGGCCTCCTCGAACTGCCCGTCGGTCACGCGGCCCTCTTCGTAGACGACCTCGACGTTGCCCGTCTCGTGATCTGCCTTCGCGCTCTTGACACCGTCGAGTTCCTCGAGTTCTTCCTGGACGCTGAGTTCGCAGTGACCGCAGCTCATGCCCCCGACCTTGAGTGTCTTCTCCGCCATGCGGTTCTCCTTTCTCTAATCCAGCTTGAGGAAGCGGTCTATCGCTTCCTTTAGTTCTTCCATCTTTTCGTCGGCGTTTTCGCCGTCCTGGAGCGCGGCCTTCACGCAGTGATCCATGTGGTCCTTCAGGACGAGCGACGCGACCTTTTCCGAGGCTGCCATGTAGCTGGATATCTGGGTGATGATGTCCACGCAGTACGCCTCATCCTCGATCATGCGCTGCACCCCGCGCACCTGGCCCTCTATGCGCTTCAGGCGCATCTTGAGCTTCTCCTTGTCGCCCTCCTTTATGTACCCGTGCGCCTGCTTCGTCTGCTCCGTCATCTACTTCTCGCCTCCTTGGAAGGGGAGGCCGAAGACGACCCCCCATTTCTCGTCATTCTATATATACCCACAGGGGGTATCAAGGCAGCTTTGTCGCGGCGTGAGGGGCGGCACCTCACGGCTGGACTTCCACGATGAAGGGGGCGGTTACGACGCGGTCGTCGCGCTCGAACTGGACCCACAGCTTGTACGGGCCGGGGCTCTCGAAGGTATGGTAGACGTGGACGCCCGGTCCGAACGCCTCTGCCGCGGAGTGGGCCTCGCCTCCCGAGTGTTCTCCTCCATGACCTTCGTCCGCGTTGCCGCCGGTATCTGCGGTAGTCGCAACCCCTCCGTCATCTGTCGCCTCGCCGTGGCCGTGGGCGAAGTCTTCGCCGTCCTCCGAGACGATAGCGACGTGGGCCGCCGCCCCCAGGTATGGGGTTAGATTGGTGACGGGTTCGCCTTCGTCGGTGAGCTCGAAGTCGAGACGCACCTGCTCGCCCGCGCGGATCGTTTCGGGTATGTCGAGCGCGATGGTCGTGCCCTCCACCGTCTTGGGCGAGAGGTCGGGGGCTAGTTGCGCCGCTTCTCCGGCGGGGCTTCCGGCGGTGAGATCTCGCTCGTCGAGGATCTTCTCTCCATCGTTGATGAACTCGGTGTAAATGTTGTAGTTTCCGGCTTCGGGAGGGGTTGTCTCGACGCGGTAGGCACCGTCGCCCTGGGCCTCGGGGTGTATGTGCGAGAAGTGCTCGAGATCGGTGCTTACCAGGATCGTGTGCATCGGGCGCTCGTGGTCGAGCGGGAGGTCGGTTATCGTGTCGCCGCTTTCGTTGTCCCTCAACGTGTAGGAGAGTTCAACGGGTTCGTCTGGCTCGGGATCCGCGGGCTCGGAGGCGAACTCCACGCTCACGCCCGCATCCTCGGGTTCGACCTCGCTGGCCGCCGCGCCGCCGTGCCCTTCATCGCCGTGTCCACCTGCGGCCGCGCCCTCGCCAGACGCGCCGGAGGCGTTCGCTCCGGTGCTGCTCCCTCCGGAGCCGTGGTCCCCGGAAGTATCGCCGTGCCCGGCGGGAGCGAAGAGGAGGGTCGCGGCGCCGATGCCGAGGGCGACGGCGGCGATGGTGCCGAGGTAGGCCACCTCGCCTATGCGGGCGCGCAGGGGC
This sequence comes from Rubrobacter sp., assembly GCA_051000975.1. Lineage (GTDB taxonomy): Bacteria > Actinomycetota > Rubrobacteria > Rubrobacterales > Rubrobacteraceae > Rubrobacter. The sequence continues at coordinate 1,499 of JBPCNU010000280.1, read as the reverse complement.
GGGTGCAGAATCTCCTTCGCGCTCTCGGGGCGCTTGAAGGAGCGCAGGCGCAGGGCGTTTGTAACCACGCTCACCGAGCTCATCGCCATCGCGGCGGCGGCCAGTATCGGGCTGAGGAGAACCCCGAAGAAGGGGAAGAGCACGCCTGCCGCAACAGGTATGAGGGCTGTGTTGTAGGCGAAGGCCCAGAAGAGGCCCTGCTTTATCTTGCCCACCGTTTTGCGGGAGAGCGAGATCCCGGTGACGATGTTCCTGAGGTCGCCCCCGATCAGAGTGATGTCCGAGGCGGCCATCGCCACGTCGGTCCCTGTCCCAATGGCGATGCCGAGGTCGGCCCTGGCGAGCGCGGGGGCGTCGTTGATCCCGTCGCCGACCATCGCCACCGTCTTGCCTATCCCCTGCAACTCCTCGACCTTCGCGGACTTCTCCTCCGGCAACACTTCCGCGAGGACGTGTTCGGGGCTTATGCCGACCTGCCGGGCGATGGCTTCGGCGGTGGCCCGGTTATCGCCAGTGAGCATCCAAACTTCCAGGTCTAGGGCTTCGAGCTGCTCGACCGCCTCGCGGGACTCTGGCTTGAGGGTGTCGGCGACGGCCACGATGCCGCCGCTCTCGCCGTCCACGGAGACGTACATCGGCGTTGCTCCACCCTGAGCCAACTCGCCAGCCACATGTTCCAGACCGTTCGGGGAGACGTTGGCGTCTTCCATCAGCGCGCGGTTGCCGATGAGGATCTCGCGTCCCTCGACCGCCGCCCTGACGCCCTTGCCCGTCACCGACTCGAAGGACTCTGCCTTCGGGATCTTCAAGCCCTGTTCCTCCGCCCGCGCCACGATCGCTTCGGCGAGCGGGTGCTCGGAGCCGATCTCGACGGCGGCCACCAGGCGCAGCAATTCGTCTTCGGAGAGTCCGTTTGCCGCGATGACACCCGTTACTGACGGTTGGCCGCGGGTGATGGTGCCGGTCTTGTCGAGGACGATGGCGTCTATCTTGCGTGTCGTCTCCAGGGCTTCGCCGCCGCGTACGAGGATGCCGTTCTCGGCGGCCTTGCCGGTGCCGACCATTATCGCGGTCGGCGTCGCCAGCCCAAGGGCGCACGGGCAGGCGATGATGAGTACCGCAATGGTCGTCGTGAGCGCGAAGATCAGCGACGGTCCGAAGATGAGCCACACGAAGAAGGTGATCGTGGCCAGTATCAGCACCGCCGGCACGAAGTAACCGGAGATGGTGTCCACCATCCGCTGCATCGGGGCCTTCGAACCTTGCGCCTCCTCGACTAGTCGAACTATCTGCGAGAGCGCCGTCTCGGAGCCGACCTTCTCGGCCCGCATGATGAAGCCGCCGGTCTTGTTGAGGGTGGCGCCGATGGCCTCGTCCCCTGATTTCTTTGCCACCGGCAGGGATTCGCCGGTGAGCATACTCTCGTCGAGGGTCGAGGAGCCCTCGACAAGCACGCCGTCAACCGGAACCTCCTCGCCCGGGCGCACCCGCACGAGGTC
>JBPCNU010000279.1:0-11966 GCA_051000975.1 Rubrobacter sp. | reverse complement strand
GACTCCGGCAACAATCTCCTCTCCGCCACCGAATACGAGAAGGTCTCCAGCGAAGACGAATAGAGAACGAGCAAGGGACCGTACCCCGAACCGCGAAACCTCGCGGGAAACGCCTCTCGGGGCGATCCCACGGAAGATCTTGTGAAAACGTTATCAAAATATTGGAATTCCTTGTTCACAAAGGTTTACAAGCTGTATCGAGCGGGGTAATATCCTTCTTGTCGGTTGGTGCGAAACCAAAACCGACCTAATTAAAGAACCTGGGGCGCTACTCCTCCTTTCCCTTTCCCCACCTATCACCCCTAAGGTGCGCTCCGGGTTCTTCTCTTTTTACTCGCTACTCGGATCGAAACGAAACAATCTCCGTGATCTTCCTTGACCCTCTTGCCGGGGGAGGAACTAGACTCCGCTTCGTAACTGGAACCGGCGGTCTTCGAGGGAGGTGAACGATGAGTTACACGGTGGGAAAGCTCGCAAAGCTGGCGGGCATCACGGTAAAAGCGCTGCACCACTACGATGAGGTCGGACTCTTATCCCCGACTGGACGCAGCGACGCGGGATACCGCATTTACGAGGAGCCGGACATCGAGCGGCTACAGAGAATCTTCTTCTACCGCAAACTCGGGTTCGCCCTCGACGATATTGCCCGGATAGTTGACGATCCGGATACCAGGGCGACCGGACACCTCGAACGACAGCGCGAGCTGCTGAAGGGGCGGATAGTGCGGTTGCAGCGGATGGTCGCGGCGATAGACAGAGAGATGGAGGCAGAGGACATGAACATAAAGCTGACGCCCGAGGAGCGGTTGGAGATCTTCGGTGATTTCCTCCCGGAAGACTACGCTGAGGAGGCGGAGCAACGCTGGGGAAACACCGAAGCCTACGAGCAATCCCGGCGAAGAGTCGCCCGGTACACGAAGGAAGACTGGTTTGAGATCAAGGCCGAGCAGGACGGTATAGAGGCGAAGCTCGCAGCACTCTCTACGTCGGGGCACTCACCCGAGGGCGAAGTCGCTACGGATGCCGCCGAAGCCCACCGGCGACACATTACCCGCTGGTACTACGACTGTGGGTACGAGATCCACTGCGGTCTCGGTGACATGTACGTCGCCGACGAACGCTTCAAAGCCAACTACGACGGGCTCGCTCCCGGACTAGCCGCGTTCGTGAGAGAATCCATCCACGCCAACGCGAAACGCGCCGGGTAACTGTATTCCGGCAAAGAAATCGGCTCCCGGTAGATAGATTACCGGGAGCCGATTCAACGTCTGGGTAAGGCTAGGAGATCAGGAAACGGGTGGGGCCGCCTCGGCGGATTCGGCCTGGGTAAGATAGTAGAGGGTGTGCATGAGCTGGGCGGTCGGGTCTATGCGGTGTACGTCAACGTTGTTCGGGACGTGCAGGAGTACGTCAGTGTAGTTCAGAATAACCCTGATATCGGCGTCTACCATCAGAGCAGCGACATCCTGAGCCGCGTGAGCCGGGGTGGCGATGATGCCGATGATCTCATCTGCCTCCGCAACGCTCTTCTCCAGCTCGTCTATGTGCTTGACGACGACATTGCCGACGGTGCGGCCTATTCTGCCCCCGTCGTTGTCGAAGACATCGTGAACGACGAAGCCGCGCTTCGGCAGGATCGCGCTCGAAGCGATTGCGCTCCCGAGGTTCCCCGCCCCTACCAAGGCAATGTTGTAGGTCTGACGAAGCCCGAGTATCTCCCGTACCGACTCGACGAGGTCGCGGGCCTGATACCCGACACCCCGTGTTCCGGAGAACCCGATAGCATTCAAATCCCTGCGAACCTGTACCGGGTTGATCCCGGTAAAATCTCCCAGTTCTTTACTGGATACCGCGTCCCGACTTTCTTCTATAAGCTGCTGCGTAACCCTCAAGTACTTCGTTAACCGGTTCGTGAGACCCGGCTGTAGCGTGGCTCGCACGTTTGTGTTGCTCCTTTGCTAAAAGCGTTCGGTCGCCTTGTACGCATTTGAACCTGATTCATTAAGCTGCGTGGACCATTGTAACAAAATAGCCTGTCCTTGCAATAAAGGTGATCTTGTTCCAAGACAACTCAGTTAGAAGTGTAAATTACACAGTCGTCGGGGTATGATCGGCCCATGCTGATCGGATTCATGCTGCTCGCTCCCGTCGGTGGCAACGCTCCGGTTTACCCGCGACCGCTCCCGCCCCGTACCTCCCGCTGAGCCGGGCGTGCGGGGCCAGACGCCGGAACGATCCCGTTAGCAGATCACCGACCGAGTAGGAGAATTCGTCGTGCACGATCCCGGTAGTTCGCCCGACGCGCTGCGCGTTGCGGAACCTTTGAACGTCAGTAAGACCATAGCCGTGAGGGCGATGAACGACTCGGACCTGGCGGGAGTGAGACGACTGCGGCCGGTCGTCGGGTGGCTTGCAGAGCCCGCTGCCTTCGAGCTTCTGCGCGAGATGCGCGAGGCTCGCTGGGCCGTTGCGGAATCCAGGGGTGTGATCGTCGGGATGGTCGGGGCGATACCGCTCGGGCGAGTCGGAATCCTCTGTCATCTGGCCGTCAGGAAGGACTTTCGACGGCTGGGAGTCGGCGCAGATCTCTCCCGGTGGGCCGTGAGTTACCTGAGGTCTCGCGGCGCGAAGGTCGTCCGACTCTATTCGACGGAACAAGCCGGAGAACTCTACCGGTCGCTCGGCTTCGAGACCGTGCACCAGAGGATTCTGTATCGTCGAGGTTCAGAGCCTCGGATGGAGTTTGGTGGTGAGCGGAGCCTGTCTGTCAGGGGGTTGTGCCGGGGGGATCTCCCCGAGGTCATCGGATACGACCGCTGGTGGTGCGGCTTCGACCGTTCGCAGGTCGTTCTGGCGACCCTGAAGGTTCACCCCGGTCTTGGCTTCGTCGTCCGCGACGGGGCTGGGATGATGCGCGGCTACGCTATCGTCTCGCCCTTCCTGGGCAGGTCGAGGATCGGCCCCCTCATGGCCTGCGACCCGGAGACATCCAGATCCCTGCTCTCCCGCCTCCTCGCCGCCGGGGATGAAGGTACGGCATTCGAGGCGACGTTCGCCGGGGCGGAGGACCACGCAGCCCGCGCTGTCTACGAGGAGTTCGGGTTCGTCGGGGTGCCGGACCGGGTGATGATGCAGCTAGGTCCGAACGTAGCCAAAGAAAATTCCTCCTACGCAACGACCGCCTATCTGGCTACCTGAGAGCGAACTACAGAGGCGACGAAGCCCGATAAAGAGATCGCCGGCGCAGGTAGACCGATTCCAGACCCCGTGAAAGTTGCCGCGAGACCACCGCGCCGGGCTAGACCGTCGGGACGAAACGATACAGCACGGCTTTTTCGTCCCCAGCGACTCGCTCGAAGGAGCCGCTTCGGTCGAAGGCGGAGACGACCTGTCCTCCGTCTATGCCCTCGTCACCGAAGAGGGTCGGGTGGACGATGATGTAGTCCACACCGAGGCGTTCCACCTCGGAGAGTCCGGCCTCGGACGGAAGGGCGTTGAGCGCGTCGCGGGTCTCTTCGTAGCCGTCTGGGAAGTAGCTCGCGTAACCGTTCACGAGGCTCCACCAGCCATACGTCGAGCGGACCATCCTCGGGGTCTCGCGGAAGGCGTCCACTGGACTGGCGAACGGAACTTCCGCCACGACGGTGTTTGGGCCTTCGTTCTCGGCGAGATAGGCATAGGCTGGTTCGAGCGTGAACGCCCCCCGGTCCACGAAGCGGTCAACCGGAAGCGTGGGCAGGAACTCCAGCGCGGTAAAGGCCAGAGCGATGCCTGCAATCGCCGCCGCCCGCCGTCCACCGAGGCGTTCCATCAAGTGCCGCAGGCCGAACGCCGCAAGAACGGCGAGGGAGATCATGACTATCGCCCACATTCTGGCCGGGACGCGAAGGTTCCCGAAGCCAGGGACGAATTCGTAGAGTGGATAGTAGGGGAGAGGGAGGTCGAGACCGCCGATGCGGAGCAGCGGTCCGAGCGAGAACACGAAGATAACGAGCCCGGTCAGAGCGTAGACGATGGAGTGACGGAAGATTCTGCCGCGAAGGAGCCCGTAGGCCACGAGCAGTGCGACGGCGAGGCCGGGATACAGGGTGAGTTCGTACATCGGTTTACCGTCGTCGTTCGAGGTTCCGAAGGCTTCCGGGGTCCAGCCGAGGAGCGCGCTCTCCGGCGCCGAAGTGAGGAGGGCCTGCGGGATGACCGAACCCCCGGCGGCGGTATCTACCGAGCGGGCGTGGTCTGCCGAGCCGCTCAGTTGAAGGTACGGCAGCAGCACGACGACCAGCACCGCGCCGCACACCGCGAAGACCGGGACGCCGCAGAGGAAGTCCCGCGCCTTCGGAACTTCGCGGTTTACCAGGGACCAGACGACGTAGAAGACAGCCATCATCAGAGCGGCGAAGATACCGTAGTAGAGGCCGGAGAGGGCGTTCAGGGCGAAGAGAACTCCGAGGGCGGCCATGTCCTTCGGCCTGCGACCGTCTTCCAGATAGCGGTGGAGGAAGTAGAGGATCAAGGGCAGGAAGTACGTCGTCATGGTGTTTAGCTGGGTGATATGTCCCGTTCTGTAGGGGCAGAAAGCGTAGACGAACCCGGCGAATATCGCCGCCGGATACGCGAACCGCATACCTCGTATGAGTCGCGAGGAGAGCAGAAAGACGAAGTACCCGGACAGCACGTAGGTCGCGACGAGGACGACACCGTAACTCACGAGCGGGTTCCCGATAAGAAGGTAGAGCGGCAGCGTCGCGAGCGCGCTCGGCAACAGAAGGTCCGTATAGGCGAGGGCCTGTTCCGTGGGGTAGAAGATGTTCGCGTCGAAGAAGGTGGCGGGGGTAAGGACGGCGTTCTGGAACCAGGCCATGCTCCACACCATCACCGCCGGGTCGCCCGCCCCGTTCACCCGCCCGAGGTTGAAGACGAGCGGATACGTGAAGACTACCGTCACCGCCAGATAGAACAGAACCGCCCCGAAGTGCAAGAGGACGCTCCGGCCCTGACCTTCCTTTACATTGTCTTTGTCCCCGGCTTTCTTCATCAGGTTATTTAATCAGAGGCGACCCGGGCCTATGTAACTCTTTCCGTGAAGCCTCGCCTACAACGGCGACAAGAGCGAGGCCACGAACCTCTCGGGGTTCAGCGGCTCTCCGGTGGCTCGCTCGACGGTCTCTCGCCAGTCGTCTCGCGCTCCGGGGCCGAAGACGGCGTCTATGAGGTATCGCCCGGCCATCTCGCCGGAACCGCTCTCAAAGAACGGGCCGTGCGTGATGTTCGTCTCGATGTAGGCCCGGAGCTGGGTCGCTATGAGTTCCCCGAGGACGTAGTTGTGATAGTAGACGGGGGCGGTCGCGACGTGTATCTTGGCGGCCCAGTCCGGCTCGTCGCGGCCTTCGGGCTTCTTTACCAGCTGCAACTCTTCGACCAGATCCCACCACACCTCGTTGAGGTCGTCTCGGTCGGGGTCGGCGTAGAGTTCCTGCTCGAAGCGATACATAACCAGCGCCCACCGCACGAAAACGAGCTTATCGAGGCGGTTAGTGCGCCATGCTCCGGCGGTCGCCTCTTCGGGGAGACCGGCGATGTTCGTCAGCCAGAGCGGGTCGTCTGAGAGCGAGCCCATCATCAAGGCGATGGCCTCGGTTGTGTTGGTGTGGGCGACGGAGCGCAGGAAGTACGGCAGGAACGGGTCGTGGTGCTTGTCGTAGACGGCGTGGCCGAACTCGTGGAGCATGGTATCCGTCCAGTAGTGATCGGCCCTGACGTTCGCAAGCACCCGCACGTCATACGGCGGCTTGCGCCCGATGTGAAGGCAGAAGGCGTGCTGATCCTTCCCGGCCCGCTCGTACAGGTCGCTCCTCGCCAGTACGCCGCGCACCTCTAGGCCGAGGTTGTCGTAGGTCTCTCGGGTCAGGGCTTCGATGTCCTTGCCGGCGAACGCCTCATCCAACCCGTCTCCGATGCCGAACGCCCCGGCAACCTCCTGCTTGCAGCCCTGAAAGAACGGGTCCGAGAGATGCCAGGGCATGACCTCCGTCACCCCGAACTTCTCCTTGAGGTGTTCGTCTATCAGGGACTTCAGCTCGTGAAAAGGCCTGTCGGTCTCCTGCTTCAGCGAGGACATTATGCCTTCGAGTTCTTCCGGGTCTATCTCCTGAAGGTCGAGGGAGCGGTGGTAGTGATCCCGGTATCCCTGCTCCTCTGCGATGCGGTTGCGGAGCCGCGCCAGTTCCCGGACTGTCTCTGCGACCTCGCCCCCGACGGTCTTAGACGACATCCACGCCTCGCGTCTCTCGGCCTCGTCGGTCGAGGTGCGGAGGATCTCCCGGACTTCGTTCTCGCCGACCTTCTCTTCGCGCACCTCGGCCCGGTGGTTGCTGTAGACAGACGAGGCCTGAGCTTCGAGGGCCTCTATCTTCTCCAGTATCCTGCGATCTCCCTGGCTGGCGGCGAAGGTCCGGTACAGAACCGCAACCTGCCGCGAGAGCGCGTCTTTCAGGCCGCTGCGCTCCTCGTTCCAGACCCCGAGCGTTGCGAAATCCTCCCGGTTCGAGAAGACCTCGTTGTAGGCCAGCCCGGCCTCGATGAGGGTGGACTTCGATTCCTCGGTTCCGGTAGTGGCAAGGTTCCAGTACGCCTCACCAAAAGCCTCCTCGCGGGGGGCAGAGAGTTCGGCGTATTCGTCTATGAAAGTCTGGATGTCACGGTCTGAAGCGGAGAAGGCGGCAGAGTTAGAAGGGTTGTATGGCAAGGCAAGCCTTTCTCGGGGCAGGGTTCGGGGTGTTCCGGGGTGAGGTCAGCGTCGGGAGCGGGTGTCGCGGCGGTTTCCGAAGTAGATCACGGCCAGGAAAGCGAGTATCCCGACTGTGACGAACTGCAAGAGCCCCTCCGGCCCGCCCGACCCACCGACCACGAGCGCGGCGAGGAAGACGAGCGCGACGGCCCAGTATCCGGCGGCTTTGTATGCCAGATACGTAACCACCAGCCCGGCGAAGACGTAGACGGGTGTCATGAAAGGCGCGAGAACCGAGACCCCTGCGAGCACGCCCGCCGTCTCGGGGGAACTGGCCCACAGCCCTACCTGACCGATAAACACGAAGACGAGGAACGCGACCAGGAACGCGGTCGCGCCACTCTTGAGCGTAACCGGCTCCGGGTCGAAGTCTTGAGGCTCGTACCATTTCGCCGTTGGCTCTTCGTACCGCCCACGACGGTTGCCGCGTCCGGTGTCCCGGCTGCCTCTGCCGTCGGAGGCGCGAGATGAAGAACTTTGTCCGGCCTCTTCTTTCGAGCGACCGAACCTCTCTCGCAGGCGTTCCCCGAGGCCGGGGCCGCTGGCCTCCGACGTACCGCCAGCGTCCTCGGAGCTTCTGCCCCGGTTGCGCTGCTTACGCTTCGCGGCGAGTTCATCGTCCAGAGAGCTGAAGTCGAGACCAGAGAGCTGGTCGGCGGCGAAGGCTAGGTCCAGGTCTTGATCGTGCTGCTTGCGACGGTTCGGGTCGGAGAGCGTATCGTGCGCTTCCTGTAAGAGCGAGAAAGACTCCGCGCTCCCGCTCGGGTGGTCCGGGTGACGTTCCTTTGCGAGATTACGGTACGCCGTGCGGATTTCATCCCGCGAAGCATTTCGCCGGATTCCGAGAACATCGTAATAGTTGACCTGACTCGCCATGATATTGGTCGCATTCTACCGCACGGAACCGGCCTCGTAGCAAACGAATACACCCATTTCGCTCAGCCGCCAAGACGCGAGAGTGCGGCGGATATTTCCCGCGTCACCGAGCCGTCGGTCTCCACATCGGCGGCCCGTTCCAACGCGCTGACGGACTCGGCGCATCCGGTCTCACCGATGGCCCACGCCGCGTGTCCTCGAACGACGGGTGAGTCATCTTCGGTGAGGCATTCGAGGAGGGAGGGGATCATCGCTTCGAGGCGCAAGTTCCCGGCGACGACGCAGCAGTTCCTGACGAGCCCGGCTCGTCCGGGGCGTGTGATCGCGGTGCCCGAGAACCGCCGATCGAACTCTTCGTCCGTCCTGATGGCGAGGATTTCCCCGAGGTCGAGGTACGGCCCGGCCCCGGCTCCGGCGGAGAACTCCGGCCAGCGGCTCATCCTCGCCTTCGTCCTGTTGTACGGACAGACCTCCTGACAGATGTCGCAACCGAAGGCCCGGTCCCCGATCTTCCCCCGAAGCTCGACCGGGATGCTCCCGCGATTTTCGATGGTCAGGTACGAGATGCAGAGCCTCGCGTCCACGACGCCGGGGGCCTTTATCGCCCCGGTCGGACAGGAGTCCATACACCGCGAACACTTGCCGCAAGTCCCCGTCCCCGGCTCGTCCACCTCGATGTCGAGGTCGATTATCAGGTCTGCGATAAAGAAGAACGAGCCGATCTCCCGGCTGATGACGCACGAGTTTCGTCCGAAGAACCCGAGCCCCGAACGCTGCGCCGCCGAACGTTCCAGAAGCGGGACCGCATCCGTGAACGCCCGTGCCTTCACCTTTGTATCGAGCTGCGCTTCGAGGTCGCGCCTGAGTTGCATCAGACGTTCTTTTATAACGACGTGGTAGTCCCGGCCCCAGGCGTACCGGGCGACGCGACCCGCGCCGGAGAATCCAGACTCCTCCGGGTAATCGCCGGGATAGTACGAAACGCCTAAAGAGACGACGCTCCGGGCGCTCTTCTGGAGTTTCTTCGGGTTGGCGAGTAGCTCGACCGGGCGCTGCATGTAGCCCATATCCGCGCTCATCCCGGCCTCCTGCCACGCTCCCAGTCGCTCACCGCCCTCAGAAAGCGGCTCCGCGCTCGTCACCCCGACAAGGTCGAAGCCAGCTTCGTCGGCGAGCTGGAGTATCGCTTCGCGGGCCTGTCTCGGAGAGGCGGTGGTCGCGTTGTTTTCGAGGGGATTCACGGGGATATATTCTATCTTCCGTTCTATTTTCCGGGCGGGCGACTATCGGATTAGCTACCTCTCGCACAGGGTAAAAATCCCCTTGAAATGCTGAACTCAGTATCGCTTTCAGAAAACGCCGGGAGAAGGGGGAACATTCCCTTTCGACCGGCGAATTTTACGGGATCACTGGAAGGAGAGCAGGAAGATGGCTATAGTTACCATGAACCCGGCGACGGGCGAGGAGATCAAGACCTTCGAAGCCCTGACGGAGGCGCAGATCGAAGAGAAGGTCCAACGCGCCGCCGACACTTTCAGGGAGTGGCGGAAGACGAGCTTCGAGGAACGCAAGGAGAAGATGCTCCGCGTCGCCGAGCTCCTCGAAGCCGAGGCCGAAGAACTCGGCAAGACGGCGACTCTGGAGATGGGGAAGACCTACGTCTCAGCCGTCGCGGAGGTGCAGAAGTGCGCGAAGGGCTGCCGCTTTTACGCCGAGAACGCCGAGAAGTTCCTTGCTGATGAGAAGCTCGACGAGTTGCAGCAGGAGGGTGCAACGGCTTACGTGCGGTACGATCCGCTCGGGCCGACGCTTGAGATCATGCCCTGGAACTTCCCCTACTGGCAGGTCTTCCGGCACGCCGCGCCGGGCCTCATGGCCGGAAACGTCGCGCTCTTGAAGCACGCCTCGAACGTGCCGCAGGTCGCGCTCGCCATCGAGGACGTATTCCACCGCGCCGGTTTCCCGGAGGGAGCTTTTCAGACGCTCTTGATCGGGTCGGACAAGATCAAGGCGATCATAGAGGACGACCGCATCCGGGCCGTGACCCTGACCGGGAGCGAGCCAGCCGGGCGTATGGTCGGCGGACAGGCCGGGGAGAACGTCAAGCGCAGCGTGCTGGAGCTCGGCGGAAGCGACCCGTTCATCGTCATGCCGTCTGCGGACTTCGAGAAGGCGGTCGAGACGGCGGTCGCGTCGAGGACGCTCAACAACGGACAGTCGTGCGTGAACGCGAAAAGGATCATCGTCCACGAGGACATCGCCGACGAGTTCATACCACGCTTCGTCGAGAAGATGGAAGCATTGAAGATCGGCGACCCGATGGAGGAATCAACCGAGATCGGCCCCCTCTCGACCGAGCAGGGCGTGGATGATGTGGAGTCGCAGGTGAAGAGGTCGGTCGAGGCCGGCGCGAAGCTCCTGACGGGCGGCGAGCGGATAGACGGCCCCGGCTACTTCTACCGCCCGACGGTCCTGACCGACATCCCGGAAGATGCGCCGGCCCGCTACGAGGAGATCTTCGGCCCCGTCGCCTCGGTCTACCGCGTCTCCTCCATAGACGAGGCCATCGAGTTGGCGAACGATTCGCCGTTCGGCCTCTCGTCGAGCGCGTGGACGACCGACGCTGAGGAACGCGAGCGGTTCGTCAACGAAATAGAAGCCGGAATGGTCTACATAAACAAGATGACGGAATCCACCCCCGAAGTCCCGTTCGGTGGCGCGAAGAACTCCGGCTACGGGCGCGAACTCTCGCGTTTCGGAATTCAGGAGTTCACGAATCAGAAGATGGTCTGGCTCCAAAACGCATAATCCCCGGAACAGCGCGGGATCGTCTGCCGGCCAAGGTCTTTGCTCTCGACCGGCTTTTGGCGGGTGTCGGTGGGTGAAAGTTCTTGCTGACCTCCCGGGTGAACTGCGTTAGTTTAACGGGAATAATGCAGAACATCAGAAATCGTCTGGCCAGTATCGAAGCCCTATGGGAGCCTTTGCTCTCGGTGATTCTGGCCTCGTTCACGGTGAGTCTGTTCGGAACGAATACCCTTCTCGCAGTTCTCAGCTTGCCCCTGGTCGGGGTCGCGACCGTTCGCTGTTTTCGGGTTATATTCGGGTCTCTGCGTCCCCCGACCAGGGTCGGAAGCCTCTCCGTGGCAGGCAGCGTCCACATGTTTGCGGCAGGGGCTTTGCTTGGGACGCTCTTCAGGGGTATCAACGACAGAACGGACGCCAAGACCGCAGAGGGAGAGAGATGAAACTGGGCAGGGTGCTTTTTATAGGGTTGATCTACGGCCTGGGTTTCATGGTCGTGAAAGGGCTTTTCCCGGAACCGTTCGCCCTGCTCCTCTTCCAGAACGTAGACAGTAGCGAGGGCAATCTGACTCGGCTCGCTCTGGTGTATATGGGTTCCGGTCTGCTTGCGGGCCTGATCTCGGCCCCGGTCTTCGCCGGATTCCTCAGCTACCTCAGACGCTCTCACGAACGCTCGGGCGCGGAGCCTGATAACCGCGGCAATTCTTACGGGATGCGCTTCACTCTCAGCGTTGGTTTCGGGGTGATGATGGGCGTAGTCTCAGGGATTCTCATACTCATCGCTTACGCAACCGGAATCCTTCCGGCGGGCGGGGTTCTGGACCCACTTCGCCTCATCGGGGCTTCCAATTTCTCTCCGGGGGTTCCACTGCTCATCGCGTGGACGATCTTCCGAGATATTCTTCCGGCGGGCCTTGCGGGCCTTTTCCTCGCCCCGCTGGGCGGAGATATGCTACAGAGGCTCTACGCGCCTAGAACGCCACTCCGCAAGGAATACGACTGGGACGGCTAGGTGGTCAGACGCAGGTCGAACTAAATAATGCTCACGAGCGGGGAGAGCTTGCACTCGGCCAAGGAGTAATCCTTCTCCGCTTCCCGGCGCTTCGCCGCCTGCACGGTGTACTCGATACAGTTCGCCCGGCAATCAATTTTTCCGCACGGTTTCTCGATGGTGCCGAGATCCTCGATGATCTTCACCACCGGGTCGACCCCGTCCCCGGGGACAGCATCCATCCGGCGAGCGTACTCACCTTCCTCGAAAAACTTCCGACCATATCGATAAAAAACCATGCATGGATTCTACACTAACTTGATCTGGATCACATAAGTTTCACAGCCACTACTCCGGTCTCAACGGGAATCAACGAGAAGTACAGGCCAGGCGTGATCCAGCCTGACTCTAATGCGTGTCTTTGGTCACACGCCCCGGTATAATTCCATACCTGGCTTCCAGTCAGGTCGCCAGACTGCTCGGACATCGAAGGCCCGAACGCCGGAC
>JBPCNU010000278.1:0-4493 GCA_051000975.1 Rubrobacter sp. | reverse complement strand
CTCTTCAGCTGCCGGAGCTTCTCCCAGACGAGGTGTCTGGCCTGTGGGTCGAGGCCGGTCGTCGGTTCGTCGAGGACGATGAGTTCAGGGTCATTTATGAGGGCGCGAGCGATGAGCAGCCGACGCTTCATGCCGCCGGAGAGCGTGCTCACCCGCGACTCGGCCTTGTCCTGTAGCTGTACGAAGTCGAGCAGTTCTTCGGCCCGCCGCTTGATGAGCTTGCTCTTCAGGTCGAAGTACCGACCGTAGACGAGGAGGTTCTCGCGGACCTTGAGTTCTTCGTCGAGGTTGTTCTCCTGCGGGACGACGCCTATCTTGCGCTTCACGCTCCGGATGTCCTTCGTTACGTCGATCCCAGCGACGGAGAGTTTGCCGGAGGTAGGGGTTGCGGAGCCGTAGATCATCTTCATCGTCGTGGATTTGCCCGCGCCGTTCGGCCCCAGAAACCCGAAACATTCCCCGCCCCGGACTTCGAAGTCTATGCCCCTTACCGCCTCGAGCTCATCGTAGCTCTTCTTGAGGTCGCGGGCCGCCAGCGTGGCGTTCAAGAACTCGCCCTCGTCGCCGCATTCCGTCTTTCTTCCCCTGTGTTTTCCCTTGCGAGTCTCAAGTTCTGCATCAGCTCCTTCAACTCCGAGAGCGACCGCCCGAGTCGCGCCCGGTTCTCCGGCGAGTTCAGCCAGGTGGACGCGCCGGACGGATGCGGGAGAGGTACGTACTCGACGCCGTCCCGCTCGATTATCCTGCCGGCTACCTCCGAGAGAGTTTTTATCCCGAGGACTTCCTTGATGGCGAGGCCGCCGATAAGGATAACGACCTTTGGCCCGTAGACCTCGAAGTCCCGGTCGAGGTGCGGTCGGCAGTTTCGGATCATAGCCCTGGACGGAACTTTATCCCCGCCACCCTTCGCCTTGCCCGGAAAGCACCGCGCTACAGCGGCGAAGTGTATCTCATCTCGGGACAGACTCGCTTCTGCCAACCACCCGTCGAGCCGCTTGCCTGCGGGCCCGGTGAAAGGCCTGCGCGTCGTTACCTCTGTGATGCCCGGAGCCTGCCCGACGAGCATCGCCAGCACTTCTGCCGGCGACTTCGCCTCGTCCGCGACGGGGGCGTTGTCCGAAGCCGGGAAGCAGAGCGAGCAGGCACGAACCACCTCGTAAGAAGACCGCGCTGCACGGAGATTCAGGGGTTCAAACACCGACTTTTCTTACCTTTCAACCGGGAGATCGTATCTAAAACGTCACATTTCTTAAAGTTTACTTAAAATTCAGGTTGAATAAGGACATGAAACCACAAGATAGCGGGACTACTGATAGAATGCGGCGTATGGGAAAAAAATATTCAAGATCAAGCAATTTCAGGTATAAACGTCGTCGTCAGAGGGTCGGGTTAGCACTTTTTTCTTCGCTCGTGATCTGTGTTCTCGGGGGTCTCTTGTTCTTCGGGGTGCAACCCAACCTGCAGGCCGATGAACAGGAACTCGTGCAGCGCACCTCCACCCCGACGACGGACTCCGGGCCGGAGGCGATAGACACGAGGAGGGCTGCGGACGCTCGCGAGGCGGCTGCTGCGCCCGACATCATTCCGGTCCCGGACATCCCATACAACGCGACCGAGCAGGAAGCCGAAGAGTTGCTCGAGAGCGTGGGGCTGGAGCTTGGCGATGTGAACCTCGAGCCGCACGATGACTATGACAAGGGCGGCGTGTTCCTGCAAGACCCGTACCCGGCGGTCGAGGTTGAAGAGGGAAGTTCCGTAGGCATCACGCTGAGTTCCGGGCCGGAAGAAAAGCCTGCGGCGGAAGAGAAGCCTGCGGCCGAGGAGAATCTGGCGGATCCGGCGACCCAGGATCTCTCCCTCACCGTCCCGAAGATGGGGCTTGTCGATGATTACGTCGCGAACGCCACCGACGAGGGAACGCTCATGAACGGGGCGGGGAAGATCACGGAGACCGGGTTCCCGTGGCAACCGAGCGCCAACACGTATATAGCGTCGCACGTCTACGGATACGAGGGGACGGGCAGCTGGCAGCACTTCGCCGGGCTTCCGAGCATGACGTACGGGGACGAGGTCATCCTCTCCGACGCAAACGGGACGGAGTATCGCTACGTGGTAACGAACATCGTAACCGTGATGCCGACTGACACCTGGATCACGGAGCCGGTGGCAAACAAAGACATGGTCTCCTTGCAGACCTGCGTCGGGCCGGGCTGGAGTGAGCGGCTCGTCGTGCAGGCCGAGCGAGTAGAGGTCGTAGCTGCGTAGAGCAGCAACCTGAGAGCGCGGAATTCACCGGTCGCAGTTTTCGAGGGCATCCTTTCGGGGATGCTCTTTTCATGGTTGCTATACTGGCGAAACAGAGATGTACAAGCGGATGAGGAGGACGAAATGCCACTCGTAACTATGAGACAGCTACTCGACGAGGCGTCGAAGGGCGGCTACGGTGTCGGGGCTTTCAACGTCAACAACCTCGAACAGGTGCAGGCGATCATGGAAGCCGCGAGCGAGACGAACTCCCCGGTCATCATTCAGGCCTCGAGCGGTGCGCGCAAGTATGCCAACGATCGCTTCCTGTATCACCTGATGCTCGCGGCGACAGAGGTCTACCCGGACATACCGGTTGCTCTGCATCAGGATCACGGCAATGGCCCGGCAACGTGCAAGAGCGCGATAGACCTCGGGTTCACGAGCGTGATGATGGACGGATCGCTCGAAGAGGACGGCAAGACCCCGGCGGACTTTGAGTACAACGTCCGGGTTACCCGCGAGGTCGTCGAGATGGCGCACGAGCGCGGCGTAACCGTCGAGGGTGAGCTTGGTACGCTGGGTGGCATCGAGGACGGTCATGGTTCGGGCGAGGTGAACCTTACCGACCCGGATCAGGCCGTCGAGTTCGTCGAGCGGACGGGCGTCGATGCGCTGGCGGTAGCCATCGGGACGAGCCACGGGGCGTACAAGTTCACGAAGGAGCCGGACAGCGAAGTTCTGGCGATGAGCATTATCGAGGAGATCAACCAGAAGCTCCCGAACACGCACCTCGTGATGCACGGTTCGTCGAGCGTCCCGCGCGACCTCGTCGACATCATCAACGCGCACGGCGGAAAGATGGAGCCTAGCTGGGGGGTCCCGGTCAAGGAAATCCAGCAGGGCATCAAGCACGGCGTTCGGAAGGTCAACGTCGACACTGACCTCCGCCTCGCCGCGACCGGAGCTATTCGTCGGGCGTTCGAGGAAGACCCGAGCGCGTTCGACCCGCGCTTCTACCTCAAGCCCGCCCGCGAGGCCATGAAGAAGGTCGTACAGTCGCGCATGGAGTCCTTCGGTCAGGCCGGACACGCCGGAGACTACTCCCCGGCTACCCTGGAGGAGATGGCAGACCGCTACAGCAAGGAAGGCCACGAGCTTACCGCTCAGTAACTCTCAGCAAGTCGGCATTTCAGCGGTTGGTTCCCTATTTTGGATCCGACCGCTTTTTCGTGCGCCGATGAAATTCCTGCGGTTTCGATTAGACTCGATCTGACCACCGAGGGGGAGCTGAAGGGAGCTGAAATGGCGAGGCTGTCGAATATAACTTTTGCCTGCAAAGACCCGGCGCGTCTGGCGGATCTCCGGGCTATCGCGCTCGACTACGAGAAGCAGGATGCGCCACCGGAGTTTATGGAGGCGTGGCTCGCGGCGGGTGGAGACCCGAACGGAGCCGCCGCGCTCGCGGATCCGTTCGGCACGGGGACGAGAATCTTCTTCGAGAAAAAATACTCTGCAGCGACGACTCCCGCCCGCATCCACCTCGACATCACAGCTGAGGATCGCCCGGCGGAAGTCGCTCGGCTCGTGGAAGCCGGAGCGCAAGAAATCGAGACGAAGAGTCGTGTTACCGGACCTTACATCGAGACGGGACGATCATGCAAGACCCGGAAGGAAACGGATTTTGTGTTCAGTGACGTCGGCTAGATACGATACAACCCATCGGCGTAGGCTGTGATCTCGTTACGCATGACTATCGTGTCGAGCCAGTCCTCCGGGATGCCGGGCGCACCGTAGAAGGCACCGGCGACCTGCCCGTAGACCGCCCCCGTCGTGTCCGCGTCGTCGCCGAGGTTGACGGCGAGCAAGGCCCCTTCCTCGAACGATAAAGAACTGTAGAAGGCCCAGAGCGCGGCTTCGAGTGACTCTACAACGTAACCGGAACCCTTTATCTCTAACTCGTCCTTGCGCTTGAACGAACCCGCCGCGACCTCCGCTATCTCCGGGGTCAGCGTTTCGGGGGCGAGGTCTTCGGAGAGGATCTCCTCCTTACTCGCTCCGTTTGCGGCGGCGTGGAGGATCGCCCCAAGGTAGCGGCAACCGTCCAAGGCTTTCTCGACCGCGTGCGTAGTGCGCGAACTCTCGCCGGACTGCCGGACGGCTTCTTCCCGGTCCGCCGAGGCGAAGAACAGCGGGACGTGAGCGAGGCGCATGATGGAACCGTTGCCCGCATCGTATTCGCCCGTGCC
>JBPCNU010000277.1:0-7180 GCA_051000975.1 Rubrobacter sp. | reverse complement strand
TACAGTACCTCATAGACGAGACGAACTACGTTATCCCGACCGCCGGGCTTACCCGCGACTCCGTTTTGTTCACCTACTCCGGCGTGAGGCCGCTGCCGTCCGCGCCGTCCGGTTCGGAGGGTTCCATATCGAGGAGCCACGTCGTCTTTGACCACGCTACGGGCAAATCCGCCGCCGGAGGCCGGATGAAGGTCCAGGGCGGCGGCCCGAACGCCGACGGCCTCCTCTCCATCATCGGCGGGAAACTGACGACGTACCGGAACCTCGGACGGCAGGCGACGAACGTGGTCTACAAGAAGCTCGGGCTGAAGCCTCCGAAGAGCGCGACCGACCGCGTCCCGCTCCCGGGGGGGAAGACCCTGGACCTCGACCGCTTTGCAAACGAGTTCCGCCTGAAGAGCGGCCTCTCGGACGTACTCTCGCGCCGCCTCGTAAAGCTCTACGGCGCCCGGGCCTACGACGTACTCGCCGAGGCCGGGGACGACGAGTCGCTCAAGACCCCGCTCTCGAACGACCCGAAGGTCCCGACCGCACTCATGGGCTGCGAGGTTCTGTACGCCTTCCGGCGCGAGATGGCCGTGAAGCTCGCCGACGTTCTTCTCAGGCGCACGATGGTCTCCTACGGGCCTGAGGTCGCCCTCGATGTAGACGAGGCGGCTGCAAGGGTCTGCGTCGAGCATCTCGGGTGGAGCGAGGAGCGGGCGAAGCGCGAGGTCGACGAGTACCGGGAGTGGATCACGCGCTACACTCCGAAGGCCTACCGCGACGGCGACGTGGTCCTCGCCGGAAGCTCCGGGAGCTAGAAGTGCAGAGCGAGGGACGCCGGGGGATCTCCGGCGTCATCTCCGACCTCGACGGAACGCTTCTCGAAACGGAGGAACTGAAGGCTCTGTCTCACGCCCGCGCCGTCCGCGAGCTGCGTCCGGAGGTCGCAGAAGAGGACGTAACGACGGCCTACGACGAGCATTACGTCGGGCGTTCAAGGCGGGAGGTCACGGAGGGTATGATCTCCCGCTTCGACCTCGCCGATACCCTGCGCGACCATATGAAGCGCGCCGGAGAAGGCGAAGCCCGCGAGCCGTGGGAATACCTCATAGACGTGCGACACGCGATCTACGAGGAGATCCTCTCCGACCCTGACCTGCTCCTCTCCAAACGTTACCCGCACAACATAGACCTGCTAGAAAAGCTGAAGTCCGAGGGATATCCGCTCGCCCTCGCCACGATGTCCTATCGCCATCAGGTGGACAGGATCCTCGGCGTGCTGGGCCTCGAAGACCTCTTCGATGAGATCGTAACCGCCGACGACATCAGGCGCGGCAAACCCGACCCGGAGATAGACCTGCTCGCCGCCGAGAGACTCGGGTTTTCACCAAAGGAGATCGTCGTGCTGGAGGATTCGGCGGCGGGGATCGAGGCCGCCGTCGCCGCCGGGATGGCCGTCGTGGCCGTCCCGACGTACATCACGAAGAAGTCGGTCCTCGAAGCGGGATTGCCGGAGTCGCGCTGGATCGTCTCCTCCCCCGAAGACCTCGAACGAGTGTTCCGGGAGCGCGTCGCGGCGGCCGGCGGCGGGAACCCCGAGAAGCCGTAATAAACCGGGGCAGCGGGTAAACAGGTGGGCAGGTAACCTTCGATAGACAAGGGTAACGGCAAGGCAACGGCAAGGCAACGGCAAGCCGAGACGAGAGGAGCGAGGGTGCCGCGAGAGATACGAGACCTCCCGCACGCGGTCGAGCACGAGGCGGAGGTGAACGAGCGCCTCCGGGGCAAGAAACCGGCCGTCTTTCTGGACTACGACGGGACGCTCTCCCCGATAGTCGAACGGCCCGAGGACGCGGTCATCACCGAGAACATGCAGCGCGTGGTGAAGGAACTCGCCGGACGCTGCACGGTCTGCGTGGTGAGCGGGCGGGACCGGGCGGTCGTTCAGGAGTTGATGGGCCTCGATGACATGATCGTCGCCGGGAGCCACGGCTTCGACATCTGGACCCCGGACGAAGGGACCATCGAGCACGATGCCGCAAGCGGACACGACGAGTTGCTGGACAGGGTCCGAAGCCGACTGTCGGACGAACTCGGTGAGGTGGACGGCGTCTCGACCGAACACAAGAAGGCCTCCGTCGCGGTTCATTACCGGCAGGCCGCCGAGGGGGACCATAAGAAGGTGAAGGCGACGGTGGACGGGATACTGGGAGACCATCCCGACGAGGTGAAGGTGACGCCCGGAAAGATGGTCTACGAACTCCAGCCGAAGGTCGACTGGGACAAGGGCAAGGCCGTCCTCTACCTGCTCGAAACCCTCGACCTCGCCGGCGACGACGTGCTGCCCATCTACCTCGGGGACGACGTCACCGACGAGGACGCCTTCCGGGCCCTTGCGCAGCGAGGCGAAGGAAAGGGGCTCGGCATCTACGTCGGGGATCAGGGCGACCCGGACGCGGACCGGGAGACCCGGGCCGACTACGCCCTCACGAACGTGGACGAGGTGGAGACCTTCCTTGACGCGCTCGCCCGCTGAAGCGCCGCGCCGGGAGACCGGAGGTAAAGACCGGGGGTAAAGACCGGGGGTAAAAGGGGCCGGGGAGAACGACTGCTGGAATAAAGTATGCTTGCCGGGAGACTCACGAACGGGAAAGTTAAGGGAAAGGGAGAGATATGACCGATGGGACGAGCGACTGGAACACGAAGGGCTGGACGCTTTCATACGACGGGTTCGAGCCGGACGACGAGGGTTTGCGGGAGGCTCTGACCTCGACCGGGAACGGCTACTTCTGCACGCGGGGGGCGTTCGCGTGGGCCGAGAGCGGCAGCGTCCACTATCCGGGGACTTACATGCACGGCGGCTACAACCGGGAGACGACCATCATGGACGGTGTCCCCGTTCTGAACGAAGACCTGGTGAACCTCCCGAACTGGCTGCTCCTGGAGCTACGCATCGAGGGCCAGAACGCAATCGGCACCGAGAACGTCGAGTTCCTTGAATACAAGCACGAACTCGACATAAAGAACGCCGTCCTGAAGCGGAGGATACGGCTCAGGGACGACAAGGGGCGCATCACCACGCTTCAGACGCGGCGGTTCGTCAGCATGGCGGACAGCCATCTCGGGGCGATGGAGTGGAGGATAACGCCCGAGAACTGGTCTGGGGAGGTTCAGATCATCTCGGCCCTCGACGGTCGCGTCGTCAACCGGGGCGTCGCCCGCTACCGCGACCTCGAAGGCCGCCACCTCGACCCCGTCTCCCCCCGAACCTTCGGGCCGGAGACCATCGGCCTTCTGACCCGCACCCGCCAGTCGCGGATCTACGTCGCCGAGGCGGCCCGCACCCGCGTCTACCGGGGCCGGACTATCCTCCCCGTCGACCGCGAACTCTTCCAGATGTCGGACTATGTCCACCAGGTCCTCACCTTCGAGGCCGAGGAAGGAACCCCCATCCGGGTCGAGAAGATGGTCGGGTTCTACACCTCCTACGATCATGCCATAACCGAGCCGCTCACCAACGCCGGGCAGTCCGCCCGGCGCTTCGGAACCTTCTCGGAGACGCTCGCGGCCCACTCGCGGGCCTGGGGCGAGCTCTGGGACGTCTGCGACATCTCCGTGCCAAACGACGACCGGGTACAGCTCCTGCACCGCCTCCACGCCTACCACGTCCTGCAGGTCTGCTCCCCGCATACCATCGACCTCGACGCCGGGGTCCCGGCGCGCGGCCTGAACGGTGAGGCGTACCGGGGACACATCTTCTGGGACGAACTGTACGTGTACCCGTTCCTGAACCTCCGGCTGCCGAGGATCACGCGCTCGCTCCTTATGTACCGTTACCGGAGGCTCGACGAGGCCCGGGCCCTTGCGAAAGAGTCCGGCTACAACGGGGCGATGTATCCCTGGCAGAGCGGCTCGGGCGGCGGGGAGGAGACGCAGGTCGTCCACCTGAACCCCAACTCCGGAAGCTGGGACCCGGACGCGAGCCACAACCAGCGGCACGTCAGCGCGGCCATCTTCTACAACATCTGGCGGTACTACGAGGCCTCCGGCGACGACGAGTTCCTCTACGAATACGGGGCCGAGATGATGGTCGAGATAGCCCGCTTCTGGGCCTCCATCGCCCACTTCAACCCCGCTCGCGGCCGCTACGAGATACACGGCGTCATGGGGCCGGACGAGTTCCACGAGAAGTATCCCGACTCGAACGAGCAAGGGCTCAGGAACAACGCCTACACGAACGTGATGGTTGCCTGGATCTCCACGACCGTTCGCCGGATGCTCGACGGTCTCCCCGCTCGCCGCCGGAAGTCTGTACTCGCCCGCACCGGCCTCACCGACGAGGAGATGAGGGTCTGGGCCGAGATGAGCGAGAAGATGTTCGTCCCGTTCCACAAGACCGACGATGGCGAGGAGATCATAAGTCAGTTCGAGGGCTACGAAGCCCTGGAAGACCTCGACTGGGATGCCTACCGCGAGAAGTACGATAACATCCAGCGTCTCGACCGTATCCTCAAGGCCGAGGGCGACGACCCCGATCACTACAAGCTCGCCAAGCAGGCCGACACCGTCCTTATCTTCTTCCTCTTCGCCGAGGAGGAGATCAAGACAACCCTCGAACGACTCGGCTACGACTACACCCCCGAGATGGTCCTCAGGAACATCGAGTACTACGACGAACGGACCTCGCACGGCTCGACCCTGAGCTTCATCGCTCACGCCGGGGTTCTCGCCGGTATAGACCCGGAGAGCTCCTGGGAACGCTACCTCATCGCCCTCGAGAGCGATGTCGGGGACGTGCAGGGCGGGACGACCAAGGAGGGCATTCACCTCGGGGTGATGGCCGGGACGCTCGACCTCATACAGCGCGGCTACCTCGGCGCGAGGGTGCAGGACGGCGTGCTCCACTTCGACCCGAAGCCCGTCAAGTCTCTGGAAGGGATGAGCTTCCCGATGCAGGTCCACGGCACACGCCTCGAAGTCTCCCTGAAGGGTGACAAGCTCACCGTGACGGTGAACGACGACCCCGGCAAGAGCGTGAAACTGCAGACCGAAGAGGGCGTGAAGACGCTCGAAGCGGGGGAGAGCCACGTCGTCGAATAAATAGCACGGAACCTGTTTGATACCTCCCCGACTTCCCGACCCCGGAGAACCTGAAGCCGGGAAGGCCGAACGCGCACCGCCGGAACTACCGCAGACCGTGAGGCGACCGGGACGGTCGCCTCGTGTATCCGCTCCGTGCAACCGGATCAAAACCGCCGGAGCCTCGCGTTCGCGGGTTCGGGCGTTCACTTTACGTTCGCTTTACGGGAGACCTGACTCTCCGGCTTCGATGATGCGCTGTATCTCGGTCTTCGGGTCGCCCTTGAAGACTGCGGAGCCTGCAACGAGCACCCTTGCACCGGCCTCGACGACCTGTGGGGCGGTCTCGGTCGTGATGCCGCCGTCAACCTCGATGGCAGCGTCGGTCATCTCTCTCACGCGCCGGATCTTCTCAAGCATGCCGGGGATGAAGCTCTGCCCCCCGAAGCCGGGGTTGACCGTCATCACCAGCACGAAGTCGGCGTTCGGCAGCACCCACTCGATGGCCTCGGGCGGGGTCGCGGGGTTGAGGACCACGCCCGCCTCACACCCGACCTCGCGTATCCGGGTGAGGGTGCGGTGCAGGTGAACTACGGCCTCGGCGTGCACCGAGATGCTCGCGGCCCCGGCCTCGGCGAAGGCCGGGATGAGGTCGTCCGGGTTCTCGACCATGAGGTGAGCGTCTACGGGGAGGTCCGTGGCTCGGACGAGCGAGGCCGCTACGGGCGGGCCGATGGTCAGGTTCGGGACGAAGTGGTTGTCCATCACGTCGAAGTGGATGAGGGACGCCCCGCCCGCCTTCACCCTCGCAACCTCGTCGGCGAGGTGTGCGAAGTCCGCCGAGAGAATGGACGGTGCCCCGATCACCCTCGCCCCGTCGCTACCGACCTCCCCGAAGAACCCCACCGAATACACCCCTCTCTATCCGACTCCACCGACCACTAACCTTCGCAAGACCTTCGTAGTACGACCTTCCGTGGATACATTCTACAGACGAGCCGCCCCGGGGAGACCGTAGAGAAATGACGAGCCGCCCCGGGGAGACCGTAGAGGGTTTGGTGCCGTGAAAGGCTCACCGGGAACGCCCGGTTGGGGGAGGGTTACGGTCCCGTAACTCTACCCCCTGTCGTGACGTATGCTGTAGTTGAATTTCCTCTCTCAGTACCCTCCTGGAAAAGTTCCTACAATATCCCGTGTCGGAACTTTCAACCCGCCATAGTATGCCCAGGCAACCTCAAACGACGCAATCGGCATCGAAAAAGGTGCAAGTACCGTTACCCAGAATGGAAGCGGAACTTTTCGTGTGCCAGCGCCTTTTCTAGTCTCTTTATCCCTGGCCCCAATTAGCTTCAACCGTATGTGGTTCATGGCCCGGCGAGTCGGGCCATTCTTCCCGGCTCCGGTAATGACACCGGCAGGCGATCTCGACAAAGTACGAAACAATTTTCCCCACCAAAGTTCCCGAACTTCAGGAACACTCTACTCTACCTCCCGGGAATACCTTCCGCCTACAGTGGCTCCAGACGGCGAAAAACGAATCCAAAGGAGGTAAGAGAATGTCGTCAGCAAGTTATGTACGGTGGGGTGCGCTGGCAGCGACGGTTGCCGGTGTAATATTCGTGCTTTTGAGTCTCTTGTCTGTAGCGATCTCGGGACCATCCTCGTATCTGGATGGCGGATTCGTTGTTGCCTGGCTACTTACTGTACCGGTCATAGCGGGACTCCATGCAGCGCAAAAAGGGAGTTACGGTATGTTCGGACGGGTTGGCTCGCTGGCGAGCGTCGCCGGGGTGGTTGCGAACACCCTCGGCTTCATACCACTCCTGGTGGGGAACGAATCCCTCTTATGGCTCGGGTTCCCGGTGGGAGCTCTGCTCCTGTTGGTCGGATTAGTGGCTCTAGGTATCGCCACCCTACGGGCTAGTGTACTGCCACGTCTCAGCGGCGTAGCGCTCATCGCAGCCCTACCTCTCACAATGGTCGCTAGCTGGGTCTTATACGGTTCCTGTGCATTAGTGGCAGAATGCGGCCAGGCCAAACATAGACTAGCCACGGGCGATCACAGAAAGCGAAGAGCAACTGAGAGAACTCGACAAGCGCCATCGCTACACCCACC
>JBPCNU010000276.1:0-5970 GCA_051000975.1 Rubrobacter sp. | reverse complement strand
CTAGCGTGTGGGCTCTATCTCAGGCCCGAAGCTCTTGTCGAGTAGCGGTGTCGTCGAAGATCAGGTACGCCTGTGAATCACGCTCCAGGAGCGGCTCGACTTGCTCGAAGAGCAAACGCGGCGAGAGTTTCTCGCCCTTGAGGTAACGATTTATGGTGTCGTGGCTGAACTGGTGGAGATGCTCGGCGAGGTTGGTCAGCGTGTAGTTGACCTGACTGCAGAGCAGATATTGGCAGTAATCCAGCTTCGTGAATTCCATGATCCTAGAGTATCAAATCCCTGCCCTGCGTAAGTCCTGCCTGGTTACTGGAGATGCCTTCAGCGGATCTTACGAACCGGCGACCTGAAGGACGATCTTCCCCCGACCATGCCCCGAGTCGAGGATCTCATGCGCCCGGCCAACTTCGGAGAGCGGCATGACTTCACCGATGAGCGGCCTGAACTTCCCCTGCTCCACGAGGCGCGTGATCTCATCGAGCCGCTTCCTCTCGCGGGTCAGGAACGTCCCGTAGAGCGTCTGGTTCTTGAGGTAGACTTGCGTGAAATCCCCTTCCGGCCCGAGGATGGTCGCTAGCCGCCCGAACGGCCTGACGTACTCCGGCGAACGCTGGAATACCTCCCCACCGACCATGTCGAAGAGCGCGTCCGCCCCGGCGTCCGCCGTATGATTTAGGACGACCTCGGCGATGTCTTCTTTAGTGTAGTCAACCGGAACATCCACCCCGAGTTCCCGCAAGGTCTGCTGGTTGTCGGTCCCGGCGCTCGCGATGACGAAAGCCCCGGCGGCCTTGGCGAACTGTACCGCGAAGGAGCCTACGCCGCCCGCGCCGCCCTGCACCACGACGACCTCTCCCGGCCGTACCGCCAGGCGCCGGACTATCGCCTCGTAAGCCGTCCCGCCCGCGAGCGGAATGGCAGCGGCCTCTTCGTGGGAGAGGGACTCCGGTTTACGGGCGACAAGCGAGGCCGGAGCGGTCGCGTACTCGGCGTAGGTCCCGTTCGAGCGCGGCCCGAAGAGTTCCGGGGTGTAGTAGACCTCGTCGCCGACGGCGAAGTCCGTGACCCCGGCTCCGATCTCCTCGACGACGCCCGAGGCGTCCGCTCCGAGTACGACCGGGGCTTCAAGGACCGGGATGTCGCCGCTCCTGAGCTTCGCGTCAACCGGATTCGTCCCGGAGGCGTGGACCTTCACCAGCACCTCGTTCGGCTCCGGCTTCGGGCGCTCCAAGTCGCGCTCCTCGAAGAGACTCGCCGCACCGAACTCCGGCGTAACCATAGCTCTCATATCCGCTCCTTCTAGAAATGATTCCTATACGATAAAGACAACCAATCGTATGCCCGGATCAGGAGCAAGACAAACAAGGCGGCGAAGAGCGACGAAGCGCCATCCGGTCCGAGGGCTAGTTGCGACCGTGGTGGGTGATGTCCTGCATCTGCTTCCAGGAATAGCGTCGAACCGCCCCGTTCTCCCGAAACTCAAGGCCGTAGCGGGTGAGACGCATCGCCCTGCCGCCCGAACGGGCGTTCCAGCGCGTCCCGAGGAAGTCTAGGCCGAGCACGCTTCGTCGAACGGTCTGCCAGGGGATGTCCTGGCGCAGCAGGTTGTCGAGTCTCCGCTCCCGCCAGAGACGACACGCCTCGACGACGGCCCGGCTCGGGGTTGCCCTGGTGTTTGTTCCCATGCTTCCCATGTACCGGGTTATCGGCTGGGGAGCCCCGGGCTTTAGAGGCGTAAGCCACGCAACCGCTATCGCAGTAGAATGCGATCACACAAACAGGAAAATTCAGCTGCGGACGAAGGGAGGAGTCGAGTTGGCGAAGGAGAAGCAGTCGGGTGGGGCGGCGAAGCTGACGGAGGCGTTCGGGGAGTCTTACCAGAACGTTGTCCGAACGGCGATGGACAACCAGCAGCGAAACGTGCAACTGGCCCAGGGCTGGGTCGAGGGGCTTACCGGGGTTATGGAGAGCCAGGTGGAGACGAACCGCGCCCTGACCCGTGCGATGGAATCCTACGCAAAGGTCGTGGACGAGGCCGTGAAAAGTCAGGAGCGCACGAGCCGCGCCCTCGCCGAGAGCCTCGACTCCTACCGCGACGTTATAGAACGCACGACCGAGCTCCAGGAGCGCAACGTGAAGCTCGTCGAGAACCTCCTGGGAGGGGTAACGGGCGAACTCCGGGGCCAGATGCAGGGTTCGCAGGAACTCGCAAAGGCGATGATGGAAGGCTCCGAGAAGCAGATGAGCGCGTTCCAGCAGATGCTCTCCGAAACGACCGCCTCCTACACCGAGCTCATGGACGCGCCCCTGAACCTCTACCAGAAGAACCTCGAAGCGATGAGCCTGAAGGCGAAAAAGCAGAACTAGGAAAACCGGGAAATCGAAAACGAGGGATCGGCGAAAGGAGCGGGGCATGCAGGGGGAGAAGACAAGGGACTTTGAGGTAAGGAACTTCATCGGCGGTGAGTGGGTCGGGGCGAACGGTCATGGTGAACGACAAACCGAACCCGTCTACGACCCGGCGACGGGGAAGGTCATCGCCGATACCCCGCTCTCGACCAGAAAAGACGTAGACGCCGCCGTAGAGCGAGCGAAGGCCGCCTTCCCCGGCTGGGCCGCGACCCCAGTAACGGAACGCGCCCGGGTCATGTTCCGGTTCAAGTCGCTGCTCGACGAGAACTTCGAGGAACTGCGGGACCTCGTAACCCTCGAAAACGGCAAGGACAAGAAGGACGCCGGGGGAGAGGTTCGGCGCGGCATCGAGGTGGTCGAGTTCGCCTGTGGAATGCCGACCCTGATGATGGGCGAGTCCGTCCGCGACGTGGCTCGCGGTGTAGACAATGTCTCGCACCGCTATCCGCTCGGGGTGGTGGCCGCTATAACGCCGTTCAACTTCCCGTGCATGGTCCCGCTGTGGACCGTACCCGTAGCCATCGCCTGCGGGAATACCTACATCCTGAAGCCGTCCGAAAGAACTCCGCTCTCATCGCAGAGGCTGGGCGAGTTGCTGGCGGAAGCGGGGCTGCCGGACGGAGTCTTCAACATCGTCAACGGCGGGCGGGAGGTCGTGGACTCTATCCTGGAGCATCCCGGCATCGAGGCCGTCTCGTTCGTTGGGTCGCAGCAGGTTGCGGAGCACGTCTACCGTAACGGGGCGGCCAACGGGAAGCGGGTACAGGCCCTCGCCGGGGCGAAGAATTCCATGATCGTCATGCCCGATGCCGTTCTGGATCAGGCTGTCCCGAACATCATCTCCTCGGCTTACGGGAATGCCGGGGAACGCTGCCTCGCCGGTAGCGTCCTTGTCGCCGTCGGCGAGGCCGGAGATAAACTCGTCGCCGAGGTCAAGCGTCAGGCCGAAGCTCTGAAGATCGGCCCGGGCAAAGAGGACGGCTCGGAGCTGACCCCCGTTATCCGGGACGAACACCGCGAAAAGGTGCGGGACTACATAGACTCCGGCGAGTCCGAGGGGGCGGAGGTAGTCCTCGACGGTCGCAAGGCACCCGTCGACTCGGGCTTCTTCCTCGGGCCGACGCTCCTTGACCGGGTAACGGGGGAGATGAAGGTCGCCCGCGAGGAGATCTTCGGCCCCGTCCTCTCCGTCGTGCGGGTCGAGACGCTGAAGGAGGCTGTGGAGTTCACTAACGGATCATCCTTCGGGAATGCCTGCTCCATCTTTACCGAGAACGGCGCGGCGGTCCGGTACTGGCGCGAGAACGTTGAGGCCGGAATGCTCGGCGTGAACGTCGGCGTGGCCGCGCCGATGGCGTTCTTCCCGTTCAACGGGGTGAAGAACAGCTTCTACGGCGACCTCCACGCGACGGGCAAGGACGGCGTACGGTTCTTCACCGAGAACAAGGTCGAAATAACACGCTACTTCTCCGAATTCTAGCTTCTGTAACGCTCTGCGGCAGACTACAGACCCATGCCGAGCCCGACTGATCTTCGGGCCCGGCCCTCGTTCGGGGTGAGACCCGGCACGGTTTCTCTGGTTAGAGAACCTTATCCGTTTTCTTCGTTTTGTACGTTTTCTCAATGTTTTCTAGTGCTTCGGTAGGAAATAGTTCGAAAATATGCTCTCCGGCCCCTTTACTGTCGGGGAAGTTCCGGTAGTATTCCGCGAGGTTTGAGAGGTCTTGCGGGGTTCGTTCGTTGCGGCGGGTGCGAGGTCCGGTTGTAGAGAAGGAGCCTGTTGTTATGCTGGAGACTATTCTGTTCGGCCTGCTGGTGGGTTTTCTGGTCGGCCTAACGGGGGTAGGTGGCGGGTCTTTGATGAGCCCGTACCTGCTCGCCATCGGTGTTCCGGCCCCGACGGCCATCGGGACTGACCTGGTCTTCGCGACGATCACCAAGCTCTTCGGTTCGGCGTCTCACTACCGGCTGAAGTCCATCAACTTTCAGGTCGTGCTGTTCCTCGCGCTCGGGAGCGTCCCGGCGGGCTTGCTCGGCGTGGTAACGGTCAACCGGCTCCAGACGGTCTTCGCGCCGGAGACGGTCGAGTACTACCTGAAGACCGCCATCGGGGTGGTCGTCGTGTTCGTTGGTGCGACCTTGATCCTCCGCTACTTCATCCCCGAACGACGCAACGGCCCGAACGGCGAAGATTCCCCCCGCTGGGACGGCTTCTCGAAGATGACCCTGAAGCGGCGCGTGTTGACTATCCTGCTCGGAGCGTTTGCCGGGTATCTCGTCGGGCTGACCTCCATCGGGTCCGGGACCATGATCGCAATAATCCTCCTGCTCGCCTATCCGCTCACGACCTCGGTCATCGTCGGGACGGACATCGCCCACGCGACCATCCTCTCGTTCGTCGTCGGGGTGGCGCACGCGGCATCGGGGAACGTCAACTTCAGCCTAGTCTGGACGCTCCTCATCGGGGCGGTGCCGGGCGTTCTCATCGGCAGCCGACTCACGAAGGTCGTGCCGGGCAACCTCCTCCGGGGGATCCTGGCTGCGATGCTGATCTTCGTCGGAACCCGCCTCGTTCTGACCGCCTGAAAATCGCGTAACGAAGCTCTCTACTCGGAGAGCAACCTGAGAACCTCCGGCAGCACGGCGCGGTTCGCGCTGACAGCCTCGTTCTGGTGGATGGTCTCATTGCCGGACCAGTCCCCGAAGTAGCCCCCGGCTTCGCGCAGGATCGGGGGGAACGGGCCGCAGTCCCAGGGGTTCATCGCCGGCTCGACCATCGCCTCGGCCCGACCCGTAGCGACGAGCAGATGCCCGTAAGCGTCCGACCAGCCCCGGCACGAGTACGCCTCACGCCGGAGCTTCGCCCACCGCTCCTCCTTGCGCTCCTCCTCGAAGGTCTTCGTCTCCGTGAAGCAGACGATGCTCTCGGAGAGGTCGGATACGTCCGAGACGTTCGCCCGGCGACCGTTCCAGCGGCAGCCGAGGCCGTCGGCGGCGCAGATCATCTCATCGAGCGCGGGGAAGTACGCCGCCCCGACGCGCACCTTGCCTTCTATTTCGAGGCCGATCAAGACCGCGTAGAGCGGAACGCCCCTTACGAACGCCTTCGTGCCGTCTATCGGGTCTATGTACCAGCGGTGTGTCGCGCCCTCCGGCCCTTCTTCCCCGAACTCTTCCCCGATGACGGCCTGTCCCGGATACCTCGACCTGACGGCGCGGCGGATCATAGCCTCCGCCTCCCGGTCTGCGACGGTGACGGGCGTGTCGTCCTTCTTGAACTCCGGCCTGACGCCCGTCTGGAAATACCCGAGCGTCAGCCGCCCCGCCTCGAAGGCCGTCGTGGCCGCGAAGTCAAGGTAACTGCCCAGCTCATCGGTACTGAATGCCATGGTCCTGAAGTCCTTTCGCTCTTGTGAGCCCTGTCCTACAAAGCGGTTCGCACCGCGAAACATCCCGTTTGCCACGGACCGACACCCGAAAGTTACCGTTCCATAACCTTCCTGCACAAAACGCTCAAGAAAACGCTAAAGAAGTCTAGCTTTACGGGAGCAGACTCTATAG
>JBPCNU010000275.1:0-15766 GCA_051000975.1 Rubrobacter sp. | reverse complement strand
CGGCGGCACGACCGCCCCCGCCGCGACTACGGACCCGCTCCCGATGACCGCGCCGTTCAGGAGCGTCGCCCCCATCCCGATGAGCGCGTCGTGCCTCACTATCGCGCCGTGGATGATCGCCCGGTGTCCAACGGAGACCCTGTTCTCCAGCACCGCCGGGAATCCGGGGTCCGCGTGCATCATCGTCAGGTCCTGCACGTTGCACTCCTCCCCGATGGCGATCTCCTCTTCCTCGGCCCGCAGCACGCACCCGTACCAGACGCTCGACCGCGCCCCGATACGGACCTTACCGACGACCACCGCCCCCTGCGCGACGAACACGTCCGGTCCGAGGCTTGGCGTCTGACCCATAACCCTTCCGAAGAACGCCTCCAACTAGCGGCCTTTCCACTCCGGGCGGCGTTTCCCGGTGAAGGCGGCGACGCCCTCGCGGAAGTCCTCGCTCCCGTAGACGCGGCGTGTCAGGTCGGTGGTGTCGGGGAGCCCGGAGAGGTAGAAACGGTGCAGCGCCTCTTTGGACGCGCTTATGGTGAGCGGGGCGTGCGAGGCGATGGTCTTGCAGAGTTCGGCGGCGCGGCTTTCGAGCCTGGCCTCCGGGACGACCTCGTTTACGAGCCCGGCGGCGAGGGCTTCGGTCGCGGGTAGAAGCCTCGCGGTGAGGACGAGTTCCTTTGTCTTCGCGATGCCGATGATGTTCGCTATGCGAGCGAGGTTCTTTCCGGCGGGGACGTTGCCGAGGGTACGGGCGATGGGCAGGCCGAACATGGCGCGTTCGGAGCAGAGGCGCAGGTCGCAGACGGAGGCCAGGATCATCCCCCCACCGACAGCGTATCCGTCGACGACCGCTACGGTCGGCTTGGAGAGTTCTTCCAGCCGGGCTATGGAGCGGCCGGTCATCTTCTCGTAGGCGACGCCGTCTTCGCCGGAGGTGAAGGTCTTGAACTGCTGGATATCGCCGCCCGCCACGAAGTTTCCGCCCGCCCCGCACAGCACGACGACGCGCACGGAGTCGTCTGAGTCGAGTTCCTCGCAGTGGTCGTGGAGTTGCCCGAACATCTCCTCGCTCATCGCGTTCCGGGCCTCGGGCCTCTCGAACGTGATGCTGGCGACGGAACCGTTTCGTTCCAGCGTAACCCTCCCGGCCATAAAACCCCTCTTCCTCTCGGTTAATATGATCCGAACATCAGCTTTATGAAGCAGATTCAGGATACAGGGTATCGTCACGAGAACTCATGGAAAGGACGCAGGATGCTCACCATCTGGGGCAGAAAGAACTCCATCAACGTACAGAAGGTCGTCTGGTGCGCCGCCGAACTCGGCCTCGACTTCGACCGGAAGGACGCTGGCCTCCAGCACGGCTTCCCGGAGGGCTTCGAGGAGATCAACCCCAACAGAAAAGTCCCCGCCATCTCAGACGAAGATATAGCCGGCGGCTTCTTCCTCTGGGAATCTCACGCGATAGTGCGCTACCTCGCCGCTAAGAACGGCGCGCTCATCCCGACTGACTTGCAGGGCCGGGCCGACTGCGAACGCTGGATGGACTGGCAGCACACGACCGTCTGGGAGACGCTGAAGTCGATCTTCTTCGGTATGGTTCGAACCGCCCCCGAGGAGCGCGACAATGCCGCTATCCAGACCGCCATCGACGGCACCGCCGCCTCGCTCGGCATCCTCGAAGACCACCTCTCCAGCAGGGAGTACGTCCTTGGGGAAGAACTCTCGGTCGCGGACATTCCGCTTGCGGTCTCGGCGTACCGCTGGTTCGAGATGGAGATAGACCGTCCTAACCTGCCGAACTTCACGGCGTACTACGAGAAGTTGAAAGAGCGTCCGGCGTTTCAGGAGCACTGCATGTTCCCGCTGACCTGATCCCGACCAGCCATCGCCTTGCTTCCGTGACTCTTCTATGACCCCGGGCCGGAGCGTCTCAAGCTCGCAGAGGACACCAACTATACCCCGGTGAATTTCTCTGAAGGGAAACCCGGCGGGGCAGGTCGAAGCGACGCCCGGCGGCAGTGAGATAGAGCCCACCGAGGCGTCGGCTTCAGGGCCCGGAGTAGAGGACTACCGGGCGAGAGCCAGGTTAGGCACCTGTTCCCGGTGGCCGGTTCTTCGAGGGGTTCTCGCTCGGCGTCGGTCAGGCGAACATCGAGAGATACCGCCAGTACCGGCGAAAACCTCGCCAGACGAGCCGAAGCTGCACCAGAGTCCTCTTCGGGCCTCAGAGGGTCGCAATTCGAAGCCCGTCGGGAGCGAGGAGTGGTCGTTGTGAACTGTTCGACGTCCGATTCCGCCGTTCAGATTAATCCGCAGCGAATACGGGCACTCAAACACAAAACCAGATACGTCAAAAGGAGACCACATGTCCAGAGACACTAATGTCAAGGCGCAAGAGCGGTTCGGAGAAGCCGTGAACACGGGCAACTTCGATATCTTCGATGAGGTAGTCGCACCGAACGCGGTGGACCACGATCCCGCGCCCGGTCAGGGCAGGGGGCCGGACGGCTTCAGGAGCTTCTTCTCGGAGATGCGGAGCGCGTTCCCGGACTTTACGGTCGAGGTCGACCACATGACCGCCACCGACGCCGACGTGGCGATCGCATACAGGATCAGCGGCACGCACAACGGTGAGTTCCAGGGCGTCGCCCCGACGGGCAAGCGCGTCGAGGCACGCGGATGTCAGATCGGTCGCTTCGAGAACGGCCAGCTCGTGGAACGCTGGGGAAGCTCCGACGAACTCGGGCTGATGAGCCAGCTCGGCATCGAGCCGAAGGAAGAGAAAGGGCTTATGGACAAGCTCAAGGACGGACTCTCCGGTTCGGGGCAATAGGTTGCTGATCTCCACAACGTCCAGCCTCGCGTCGGCCATCGGTCGAGGTCTCGTCGCCGGGGCAATCGGCACCGCCGCAATGACGGTTTCGAGCACCCTCGAAGCCAAACTCTCCGAGCGAGGCGCGAGTACCGCCCCCGCCGACGCCGCGAAGAAGGTCTTGCGGGTGCAGACGGCCAGCGAAGAGGACGAGGCTCACTTCTCGAACCTCGTCCACTGGGGCTACGGCACGGGCTGGGGCGCGGTACACGGCGTACTCGGTGAGATCGGACTCTCCGGTAAGGCCGCTACGGCGGCGCATCTGGCCCTCGTCTGGGGCTCGGAGCAGGTCATACTCCCGGAACTCGACGTGGCACCGCCCGTCTGGGAGTCCGGCGCGAAAGCCACCGCCACCGACCTCTTCCACCACCTCGTCTACGCGACGGCCGCCGGCCTCGCCTACGAGGCGCTTGACCGATACGACCGCTAGAAAGGTAGAAGCTTGACGGAGCGGCAAACAGGTCAGGCAGAACAGCCCGTCGGTTCCGCCCCGAACGTCCCGTGGCGAGCCTCGCTCGAAGAAGCCCGCCGCGAAGCCGAACGGGACGGCAAGCTCGTCTTCATCTACCTCTGGCATCACAAGTGCGGCGGCTCGAAGACGATGGGCGAGAAGACGTACCAAGACGACGAAGCGCTCTCCTACCTGGAGCAGCACTTCGTCCCAGTCAGGTTCAACACCATCGAGGAGTCGGAGACAGAGGCGAGCTTTGACTCCGGCTGGACCCCGACGCTCATCATGGAGGACGCGGGCGGCACAGAGCATCGCCGCAGCCAGGGCTATCTGGACTTACAGCGGTTCATCGGAGTACTCGCCCTCGCCCGGGTCGTCAAGGCCCTCGACGAGCACGAGTACGAAGAAGCCGTCTCTCTCGCGGACGAAGCACTCGAAGCGACAAAGAGAGACCCGCAACGCGAGCCGGAGGCTATGTACTGGAAGGCGGTCTCCATCTTCGAGGTCTCGGGCGACCGGGGCAACCTGACCGGCAACTGGGAGACGCTCCTCGACCGGTTCCCCGAGAGCGAATGGTCGAAGAAGGCCAGCTACATCCGCATGTAGCGGCCAAACGAATGTCAAACACTCAACACAAAGGAGCAATACATCATGGCTAATGAACTACAGGGCAAGAAGATCGCGTACCTCATCTCCCCGAACGGGACGGAGCGGGTAGAGTTCACGGACCCGAAGAAGGCTCTGGAAGACGCCGGGGCCGAGGTAGACGTCATAAGCATCCAGTCCGGTGAGGCTCAGACGATGGACGGCGACGTAGAGCCTTCGGAGAGCTTCCCGACCGACAAAACCTTTGCGGATGTTTCTTCCTCGGACTACGACGGGCTTGTGGTTCCGGGCGGCACGGTCGGGGCGGACACGCTTCGCGGCGACGCGGATGCGGTCTCGTTCATCAGGAGCTTCTTCGAGCAGCAGAAGCCGGTTGGTGCGATCTGCCACGCCCCCTGGACGCTTATCGAGGCCGGGGTCGTCGAGGGCCGGACGCTGACTTCGTACCCGACGCTCCAGACCGACCTCAGTAACGCCGGAGCGACGTGGGTCGACGAAGAAGTCGTAACGGATGCGGGCCTCGTGACGAGCCGAAACCCGAACGACATCCCGGCCTTCAGCGCGAAGCTCATCGAGGAATTCGCCGAGGGAAAGCACGAGGATCAGGCCCGCAGCGTCTAGCCGCCGCTCGGAAACGACCGACCGGCGGCTTCGGCTGAGGCTGGAGGAGAGGGACGAAGCATGGCTGAAGTGAACGTAGGTCTCCGGGTTCGCATGGAGGCCAAGCCCGGCAGGGAGAACGACGTCGAGGAGTTCTTCAAGGGTGGCCTCGCGCTCTTCAACGAGGAGCCGGAGACGAACACTTGGTTCGGGGTGAAGCTCGGACCAACGACGTTCGGCATCTTCGATACCTTCCCCGGTGATTCGAGCCACGACGCCCACCTCTCCGGCAGGGTAGCCGAAGCCCTTATGGCGAACGCCCCGGACCTGCCGGCCGAGGAACCCTCCATCGAGAAGCTCGACATCCTCGCCTCGAAGCTTCCGTAACGAACCGCAGCAAGGAAACCCGGCCCGGCGTCAAACCACGACGCCGGGCTTTTTCATGCCGAATTTAGTCGCCTGCTCGAAGGCGTGGGCGAGTTGCAGGACACCTAACTCGTCGTGCCAGCGACCGACGATCTGAACCCCCACAGGCAGCCCTCCCGCCGTGAAACCGCCCGGCACGGAGGCCGCCGGAAGCCCCGTTGTGGTGATGTAGTAGCAGGACTTCATCCAGTCTATGTACGTCTCCATACGGGCGCCGTTTATCTCCTCGATGTAGGGTTGATCTACCGGAAACGGCGGCACCTGCACCGTCGGCAGCACGAGGAATTCATACCGCTCCATGAACTTCGTTACCCGCTCGTGGAGCGCGGTGCGGAGCTTCTCGGCCCGCCCGAGTTGCGGCCCGGTGAGTTTGCGGCCCTCCTCGATGTTCCAGACGACGGTGTCTTTTAGTTGGTTGCGGTGGGAGTCCAGAAGGTCGCCGTGAGTCAGTTCGAAGTGCCACGCTCGGAGCGTCTTGAAGACCTCGTTAGCCCCGGTGAAGTCTGGCGCGTCGTCCTCGACAGCGCAGCCGAGCGACTCGAAGTCCGGGCGACGGGCGGCGAAGACCTCGGCAACGCTCTCGTCCACCGGGAACTCCCCGAGGTTCGGGCTGAAGGCTACGCGAACGCCGGAGAAATCCCGGTCCAGTGAGGATGAGAAACGTTCGCCCGGCTCCGCGATGGAGAGCGGGGCGCGAGGGTCCGGCCCAGCCAAAACGGAGAAGAAGAACGCCAGGTCTTCGACGCTCCGGGCCATCGGACCGGGGACGGAGAGCTGGTTGAAGGCCGCCTCGGTGGGCCACGACGGGACACGCCCGACGGACGGGCGCATACCCACGACGTTGCAGAAACTCGCCGGGTTTCGGAGGCTGCCGCCCATGTCCGAGCCGTCGGCGAGCGTCGTCAGGCCGCAGGCGAGGGCGACCGCAGAGCCGCCCGAAGAACCGCCGCACGTCTTCGTCGGGTCGTAGGGGTTCTTCGTCGCGCCGAAGACGGTATTGAAGGTCTGGGAGCCGGCCCCGAACTCCGGGGTGTTCGTCTTACCGAGGGGGATGGCCCCGGCGGCGTGGGCGCGGGCTACGATAAGGTCGTCCACGTCGGGGATATTGTCCCGGAAGATCGGCGACCCGAACGTCGTCCTCACGCCCTCTGTCTGGAAGAGATCCTTGTGCGCGACGGGCAAACCGTGCAAGGCTCCGACTACATCGTCGTCACCACGAGGGAGCTTCTCGTCGGCGAGCCGGGCGAGCTCCAGCGAGCGTTCCGGGTGGGTGGTTACGATGGCATTGACGGACGGGTTGAACTCTTCTATCTGTGCGAGGTGCGCCTCCATTACCTCCGAGGCGGAGAGGTCCCTTTCGCGGATTCTCCGGGCGAGGTCGGTGGCGGAGGAGAAGCAGAGTTCGAAGCGGTCCGAGCGGTTCATGCGGTCCCTTTCGCTGATTGATCGTCTTCGGCGAGGAGTTCCTTTTCTTCGGCCCGGATGCCGGATATATCGTTCAGGTACGTCTCGGAGAGCAGGAAGACGCAGACGAAGCTGAGGACGGCCATCCCGAGGATGTAGAGCGAGACGGACCACGTCGCCCCCGTCGCGGCGAGGAGCGAGGCGGCGATGATCGGGGCGAGCGCACCGCCTATTACGCCGCCGAGGTTGTAGCTGACGGACGCTCCGGAATAGCGAAGGCGCGTCCCGTAGAGCTCCGGCAGGAACGCCCCCATCGGGCCGTAGAGGACGGCGAAGGCGACCATGCCGCCAGTGAAGGCGAGCGTGATGAAGACCGGCTCGGCGGTGTTGATGAGCCAGAACATCGGGAAGGCCCAGAGGACCGCGAGAGAGGCCCCAGCGAGGCAGGTCTTGCGGCGTCCGATGCGGTCGGAGAGCGTCGCGGCGATGGGGACCGTCAGGCCCATGACTACGACCGAGATCATGACGCAGTAAAGCAGCGTCGAGTTCGACAACCCAAGCTCCGTGGTCCCGTAGGAGAGGGAGAAGATCATGATCGTATAGAACAGCACGTAAGTCAGCGCCATCCCGCCGCTGCTGAGCAGCAGCACCTTCGGATAAGTCCTGATCATGTCGAAGAACGGCACCCGCGCCCGCGTCTGCGTCTCGAGGGCCCGCTTGAATACGGGCGTCTCGGAGATGGAGACCCGGACGTACAGACCGATGGCGACGAGGACGATGCTGAAGAGGAACGGTATCCGCCAGCCCCACGCCGCGAACTGAGCCTCCGTCAGCGAGAGGGTCAGGATCAGGAAAAGCCCGCTCGACAGAAGGAAACCCGCCGCCGGACCCATCTGCG
Organism: Rubrobacter sp.; assembly: GCA_051000975.1. Classification (GTDB taxonomy): domain Bacteria; phylum Actinomycetota; class Rubrobacteria; order Rubrobacterales; family Rubrobacteraceae; genus Rubrobacter. The sequence continues at coordinate 8,512 of JBPCNU010000275.1, read as the reverse complement.
GGAAGCTGGAGTACAGACCGCGCTTGCCCTCCGTGGCGTGTTCCGTCGCGAGCAGCACGGCCCCACCCCACTCCCCGCCGAGGCCGAAGCCCTGGAGGAAGCGGAGCAGGACGAGCAGTATCGGGGCGGCAATGCCGATGGTCGCGTATCCCGGCAGCAGCCCGATGGCGAAGGTCGCGACACCCATCAGGAGCAGGGAGAAGATCAACATAGACTTCCGCCCGATGCGGTCCCCGTAATGTCCGAAGACGACCCCACCGAACGGCCTCGCGAAGAACGCCACGGCGAAGGTTGCGAACGCGGCGAGCGTCCCCGTTGCGGTGGCGAACTCCGGGAAGAAGACCCCGCCGAGGACGAGCGCGGCGGCGGTGCCGTAGATGTAGAAGTCGTAGAACTCTATCGCCGTCCCGATGAAGCTCGCGAACGCGACCTTCCGCATCGAGACCGGAGCATCTGCAACGCTACTCGCCATCCATTATCTCCCCCAGGTAAAAGGAATCCTCCCGAATACTTCTATTCCCGCTCAGGCTACAGCAAGAGAGAATCAGAGACCAGACGACGAAGACGAGGTAGCGGTCTCTACTTCACCCTCCCGGAGGTCGGGGAGTTTCCGGAGAACTTCCAGCGGTAGACGAGGCAGGCCAGCCCGATGAAAACACCAAAGGCGACGGCGTAGTCAAGGTAGTGGAGGTAGGAGCCGATGCGTTCCCAGTTCGAGCCGAGCACGAACCCGAGGTAGGTCAAGGCGAAGACCCACGGGATGCAGCCGAGGAGCGTGTAGAACGTGAACTTCAGGAAGTTCATCCGGGCCGTTCCCGCCGGGAACGAGATGAACGTCCTCACGACCGGCAGACACCGGGAGATAAAGACCGTGAACTCGCCGTATTTGTCGAACCAGCATTCCGTGGCGTCCAGGTGGCGCGCCCGGACACCGACGTACTTGCCGTAGCGGAACCACAGTTCGCGCCCGCCCTTCAGGCCGATAAAATAGGCGACCCACGAGCCGGTGAGGTTCCCGAGAACCCCGGCCGAGACGGCGGCGATCAGGGTCATGCGTCCCTGGGAGACGAGGTATCCGGCGAAGGGCGAGATGGCCTCGGAGGGGACCGGGACGCCCGTACTTTCGAGGAGCATCAGTACGAAGACCGCCGGGACGCCGTGGCTCCCGATAGTGTTCGTCACCCAGTCTATAAGGGGTTGGAGGATCGCTTCTAGCACCGTCGAAAGTTACCACCCGCACAGCTCGACTTCCAGAGTCCGGGCGGCCTAGTTCTTCTCTGGAGTGCCGGAGCTCACGAAGGAGTAGATGAGGTAAGACAGGGCGAGGACGGTCGGGGAGACGAGGTATCCGGCGAGGACGTCCGACGGGTAGTGGACCCCGAGGTACACCCGGCTGAGGCCGATCAGGGCGACAAGCGCGGCCCCGACCGCGACTACGAACCACCGCGCTGAGCCGCGCAGGTGCAGGAACAGGATGGCCGCCAGAACCCCGTAGAACCCGACCGCCATCGTCGCGTGGCCGCTCGGGAAGGACAGATACCCTGCGGTGTAGCCGGAATCTATGAAGTCCGGCCTCTCGCGTCCGAAGGCGGATTTGAGAACTGTCGTGGCGAGCATCCCGCCGAAGGTGGAGATGGTGATTGCCACCGCCGAGGCGCGCCACCCCAGCCAGAGAAATACGCCCGCCGCGACGAGCGCGAGCACCCCGGCGACCCGGTAGTAGCCGATGGTGGTGAAAAAGACCATGACCCCGTACAGACTCTCCGGAAGGACCGCATCGAGGTAGAGGAGCATTCGAACGTCGAAGCTCTCGGTCCACCCCGACATCACCGCGAAGGCCGTCAGGGCGAAGGCTCCGGCGAAGGCCAGCACGGCAAGGAGTGAACTTTCTGACTTCGACGGTAGATTTTTCGAGGTTTTTATACTCCTAGAATCTTTCATAAGGTGGCCCACTTTCCCTAATAACACAACCATATACGTCCGATTCTATATTTTCGTGGTGGAGGTAACATCTGAAAATAGCATCTCCGAGCGAGTTACATATCAGGGAAGGTGGGTAATGTAACGCGATAACACTAATCGAATGACATGCTTCGTCGAGATGCAAAGCCACCGGTACGAGGTCAGGAAAGCCAGAGTCGAGCATCCCGGACATGTCGAAGGAGGAAAAGGTCGTGGTAGCGAAGTTCAGGTCTCAGGTCGGGACGGTGTTCTGGGTGTCGCTGGCCTTCTCGGTTTTGTTTGTTTTGTGGGGGGTCTTCTTCACAGAGAACCTCTCTGGAGTTTTCGAGACCGCGCTGAGCTACGTGGTGGCGACGTTCGGCTGGATCTACCTCATAGCGGTAACGGGGTTCCTGGTCTTTATCCTCTACCTCGCGCTCTCCAAGCACGGGCGGGTGAGGCTCGGCAAGGACGACGAGCGGCCAGAGTTCTCTACCGTGGCCTGGATCAGCATGCTCTTCGCCGCCGGGGTCGGCCTGAGCTTCCTGTTCTGGGGCGTCGCCGAACCCGCCTCCCACCTCGGTACGACGCCCTACGGTCTCGCCGAACCTAACACCCCGGAGGCCGCGGGCTTGAGCCTCCAGTACACCTTCTTTCACTGGGGACTCCACCCGTGGGCGGTCTACGCGGTCGTCGCCCTGGCGATAGCGTACTTCAGCTTCCGGCGGGGCGAGGGAAGCCTCATCAGCGCGACCTTGAGACCCCTCTTCGGGGACAGGGTCGACGGCGCACTCGGCAAGGCCGTTGACATCCTCGCGATAGTCGCGGTGCTCTTCGGGGTGGCTACCGCGCTCGGCATCGGTGCGACGCAGATGAACGGTGGTCTCTCCTACGTCTTCGGAGCGCCGCAGGACTCACTCCCCGTCCAGTTCATCATCATCGCGGTCCTGACGCTCGCGTACCTCATCTCGGCGGCGACCGGGATAAACAAGGGGATAAAGATACTCAGCCTCTTCAACGTCTCGCTGGCATTTCTCCTGATGCTCTTCGTCCTCTTCGCCGGGCCGACGGTCTTCCTGCTGGAGACGTTCACGGAGTCCATCGGACGTTACCTCGGGGAGCTTGCGCCGATGAGCTTCCAGACGGCGGCGTTCGGGGACGGTTCCTGGGCCGAGGCCTGGACGCTCTTCTACTGGGCGTGGTGGGTATCCTGGGCACCGTTCGTCGGGACTTTCATCGCCCGGATATCGAAGGGCCGCACTATTCGGGAGTTCGTTATGGGCGTCATCTTCGCCCCGACCCTCCTGAGCTTCGTGTGGTTCACGATCTTCGGCGGGACGGCCATCCACCTCGACCTCTTCCAGGGCGGCGCGATAGCCGAGACCGCCGCGTCGAACCTGCCGCAGTCGCTCTTCGACACGCTCTACTCGCTGCCGCTCGGGGCTGTGATCTCCGTTGTCGCGCTCGTCCTCGTCAGCATCTTCTTCGTAACCTCCGGCGACTCGGCGACGTTCGTTCTCGGCAGCATGTCGACGGGCGGCTCGGAGAACCCGTCGGCCCTCGTAAAGCTGGCGTGGGGCGTGGTGGTCGCGCTCTTCGCCTCGGTGCTGCTCTTCGCGGGTGGCCTGCAGGCTCTGCAGACGGCGACGATCACGGCGGCGGTCCCGTTCGCGCTGGTGATGATCTGCATCTGCTTCTCGCTCTACAAGTCCCTCACCGCCGAAGCCCGCGAAACCGAAGCGGCGCGACGTTCGATCCTCGAACGCACCGCAGACCGGCTCGGTCGGCCCTCCGGTGGCGTTGCGAACCCTGCCCCGAGCCGCAAGAAGTAAGGGCAAGGAACGCTACACGTAGAGGACGCTACACGTAGCTCCGGATTTCAGAGCGGTTCCGCACCCGTATAATCAGTCGGGTACGGAGCCGCTACTTTTTTGGGAGTGACCTTGCCAGAGAACCCGCCGAACGCCTCAGCGAACGCCGCTACGAACGCAGAGATAGCTCGCGCGCTTGAGACGGTTGTTACGCTCATGGAGATCCGGGGCGACGAACACTACCGCGTCCTGGCCTACCAGCGGGCCGCCGAGTCGGTCGCGGCCTACGGCGGCTCCGTCTCCGAGATGGAGAGCCCGAAAGAACTTCCGCACGTCGGCGACACGACCGCTCGGGTCATAACCGACCTCGTAGAAGGCCGGATACCGGAGGTTCTCGACGAACTGATGGCCGAGATCCCGGGCACGCTGGTCGAGGTTACGAGGCTCCCCGGCGTCGGCCCGCGCACCGCGGGCAGGCTCTGGAAGGAACTCGACGTTACGAGCGTCGAGGAAGTGGCCACTCTCGACCCGGCGGACATCGGCAAGCTCAAGGGTTTTGGCAGGAAATCCGCCGAGAAGATAGTGGCCGCCGCCGAGAAGTACGATGCCACCGAACGCCGCCTCCTCCTAAACGAGGCGACCGCCATCGGGGAAAGGCTGCTGGAGTTCGTGAAGTCGCACCCGGCGACGGAGCGGGCTGACCTTGCGGGCTCTCTCCGGCGGAGGAAGGAGACCGTCGGCGACCTCGACCTCGTGGCGGCGAGCGATGACGCGAAGTCTCTGGCCGATGACTTCGCGGAGGCGGAGTTCGTCCGGGAGGTCTTGGCGCACGGTGAGACGAAGGTCAGCGTAAAGGTCGAGGGGCCGGAGAGCCGCCTCGTAGACGTTGATCTGCGCGTCGTCCGACCGGAGGCTTACGGCGCGCTCCTGCACCACTTCACCGGCTCTCAGGACCACAACGTCGTGCTTCGAGAGCGAGCCGTAAAGCGCGGTATGAACATCTCCGAGTACGGTCTGGTGAGCGAGAAATCCGGCGGAGAACCGGAACCCGTCGAAAGCGAGGAGAAACTCTACGAGAGGCTCGGTCTGGCGTACATCTCCCCAGAGCTGCGGGAAGACGGTGGTGAGATCCAGGCAGCCGAGCGGGCAACCTTGCCGGAGCTCGTCGAAACGTCGGACATCCGGGGCGACCTGCACGTCCATACGAACTATTCGGATGGCAAGGGGACTATCCGGAGCATGGCCGAGGCCGCCATCGAGCTCGGCTACGAGTACCTCGTCTTCTGCGACCACTCACAGTCGCTGCGGGTAGCGAACGGCCTCTCCCCCGCTCGCCTGAAGGAGAAGATGCAAGAAGTCCTGAAGGCCGATGAAGAATACCCCGAGATCAAACTCTACTGCGGCTCGGAGGTGGATATCCTGAAGGACGGCTCCCTGGATTACGAGGACGCCCTGCTCGCGGAGCTGGACTTCGTGGTAGCCGCCGTTCACACGTCCTTCAACGTCGGGGAAGAGGCGATGACGGAGCGCATCATGCGGGCGATGAACAGCGAGTACGTCCGTACGATAGCCCACCCGACCGGGCGTATCCTGAACCGCCGCGACCCTTACGCGGTGAGCGTCTCACGGCTCATCGAGGAGGCCGCGAAGACGAATACGGCCCTGGAGCTGAACGCCTACCCCAACCGCCTCGACCTGAAAGCGGAACAGGTCCGGTCGGCGATAGAGACCGGGATACGCATCACGGTAGACACCGACGCCCACGACGAGGGCGCGCTATCGTTCATGAAGTTCGGCATCGCTCAGGCGCGACGGGCGTGGGCGACGAAGGGCGACCTCGTAAACACGCTCCCGCTCTCCGACTTCGATAAGTACCTGAGAGTCGGGAAGTAAGGACTCGCCCGGGCGAAGCGGCAACTCGCAGTCGGAGGCTCTCGGGCGAGCGCGTATAGTAAGATTCTTTCTGAAGATGCAGATAGACTTATGCGGAGGAGTGCGACATTGAGCGCTTTGATGAGGGTAGGGATGGTCGTCTTTCTGGGAATATTCCTCGGCCTGCTCGCATCCTGTGGTCAGCAGGATGAAGCTCCGGTGGAAAGGGAGTCTATCGGTGATGCGGGACGCCAGGACAAACCGATCAACCAGACCGACGACAACGACGACGCCCGGAGCGACCGGGATTACGACGAGGCAGCTCAGAGCGCCCCGAGCAACCGGCCCGACGACGATGTCGCACGCGACTCGAGCGACCGGTCGTCCGAACCGGAGCCTTCCGACGACCGGAGCACGACGGAACTGCCGCCGAGTTTTCCGCTGCCCGTGCAGGAGGAGTACGAGGTCGTCTCCGTTCAGGAGTCTGACGATGATATGGAAGTCGTTCTTGCGGTTCCCTCCGGCCAGGCGGCCTACGAGTACTACAGAGAAGCCATCCCCGAGGCGGGCTTCACGATAGATGAAATAGATCAGGAAAGCTCCGGGGACTCCTTTGAGGGTGACATAGAGTTCGAGAACGAAACCTTCTCGGGCGACATGGATATAGACGGCACCAGAGTAGAGATGGACCTGGACCGTCGGGACAACGACTAGAGTAGCTCCCAAAAACCACCGTAGCCCCAACTCTCCTGACCCGACGAACGATTAATGAGAAGCCCCCGGATGATCGCCGGGGGCTTCTCTGTGGGTTGCCGGTGAGGGGGCTTCGCTCTAGTCGTTGTCCTTCGGGGAGGTCCAGTCGCCGGGGTCTTCAGCGTTCTCGGCCTCGCCCTGATCGTCGAGCCAGCGTTCGGCGTCTATGGCGGCCCGGCAGCCGTCGGCGGCGGCGGTTACGGCCTGTCGGTAACGCCTGTCCGATACGTCTCCGGCGGCGAAAACACCCGGCACGCTGGTCATGGTGTATTCCTTCTGGATTATGTAGCCTTCGTCGTCGGTCTCGACCTTGTCCCGGAAGAGCGAGGTCGCCGGCTCGTGGCCGATCGCGGTGAAGAAGCCGTTGAGTTCGAGGTCGCTCTCGTCTCCGGTCTTGCGATTCTTCAGGCGCGCCCCGGTCACGAGGTCGTCGCCGAGGATGTCCTCGACGGTGGTGTCGGTGAGGATGTTTATCTTCTCGTTCTTGCGCGCACGTTCGAGCATGATCTGAGACGCCCGGAACTCGTCGCGCCTGTGTATGAGGTTGACCTCCGACGCATGGTTCGTCAGATACAATGCTTCTTCCATCGCGGTGTCACCGCCGCCGATAACGGCGACTTTCTTGTCCCGGAAGAAGAAACCGTCGCAGGTGGCGCAGCCGCTGACGCCCCGGCCCATGAGCCGCTGCTCGTTCTCCAGGCCGAGCCACTTGGCCTTCGCGCCCGTGGCGATGATGACGGATTTCGCGATGGTCGGGTCGTCTTCGTCCTCGGCCCAGAGCTTGAACGGACGCTCGGAGAAGTCTATGCGGTCTATCTCATCGGGGCGCATCTCCGACCCGAAACGAGCGGCCTGGCCTTCGAGGTCCTCCATCATCTCCGGCCCCATCACCCCGTCCTTGTAGCCGGGGAAGTTCTCTACATCGGTGGTGAGCATGAGCTGTCCGCCGGACTCCCAGCCCTTGAAGACGACGACCTTCATGTTCGCCCGCGAGGCGTAGAGGGCCGCCGTGTAACCAGCCGGTCCGCTACCGATGATCGCTACGTCGTAGGTTCCGTTCGATTCCGACATGCCGCACTCCTTCTCGTATCTCATCCGACTACTTCCGACTACTTCCGAACGCTTCTACCTGAATTACGGTATTCGCCTCCGCGTATATTGTATTACCCCGTTCAGGCTAGATGGACGCGGAGTGTGAGGGTTTGGTCTCTTTGTTTAGCCTGCCTTTGGCACCGCGGAGAGCCCTACACAAAAACTCCTGAGGAAAAACTCCGGGTCACGAGAGTATCATCGCTGGCTGTGATCCTAGGTGTCTTCGCTCAGGTTATGGTCCCGATACTCGTCGTGGTCGGGGCGGGGTTCGTCTTCAAGAGGCTCACGGACGTAGACGTTCGCCCGGCGAGCCGCGTCAGCCTCTACCTCCTGAGCCCGGCCCTCATCTTCTCCTCGCTCGTCGAGGCCGAGATCGGCGGCGAAGAAGCCCTGCGGGCGGTTACGTTCATGGTGGCCCTGACGGTGGTGCTCGCCCTCCTGACCGTGATACCGGGTCTGATACTCGGCCTGGACCGGGGTTCGAGGACGGCCCTCCTGCTCTGCACGATATTCTCGAATACGGGAAACTACGGTCTGCCTCTGGCGATGTTCGCCTTCGGTCAGGTGGGTTTCGAGACGGCCGTGATCTTCTTCGTCACTCAGGGCGTCCTCACCCAGACACTGGGCATCTACGTCGCTGGTTCCGGGCTGGCGGGCTGGCGGGCCGGTCTCTCGGGGCTCTTGAGGATGCCGCCTATCTACGCCGTTGCAGCCGCCCTCGCGATCCGCTACGTCGGGCCGGAATACGTAACCGATTCGAGCAACCTGCTGAACGACCTCTTCCGGGGGATAGACCTGATGGGACAGGCGGCGATACCGCTGCTCCTCATCATCCTCGGGGCGCAACTCTCCGGGACGCGGATAGAGGCCGGGGAGAAAACCCTTATCGGGGTCGCCAGCTTCATCAAGCTCGTAGCAGCCGTCCCGATCTCCTACGGTATCGCCCAGGTAGTCGGCCTCGATCCGTTCACGACGAAGATAGCCGTCATTCTCGGGAGCATGCCGACGGCGGTCAACGTCGTCATCCTCGCCACCGAGTTCGA
>JBPCNU010000274.1:0-5999 GCA_051000975.1 Rubrobacter sp. | reverse complement strand
CAGGATGCCCTGGGTTTCTTCGAGCATTGCGGCTACCGTCCGCAGGTTCAACTTCTATGAATAGTGCTGTAGAATGCAGCCCGTACTCTAGCAAAGGAGGAAACTCCTGCTTATGCAAGTTTGCCCTCTTCCCTCATAGTGAGCCTTTCCTAAACTAGAACATCAGTATAACGGAAGAGAATGAAAGCTATTTTGACAGCGACGCTTCTTGTTAGATGAATATTGAAAACGTAGTTTCGTTAAAACTCGAGGCATCGCTTCCGTAGCAACTAGGTGTAACGAAGTTCGTACAGTGGCAGATATACTTTCTAAATCGTGAGAGAGAAAGGTCTAAAAATAGTGGCGTTCGGGGGTGGGACGGGCCTGCCCGTGCTGCTCTGTGGTCTGCGCGACCACGTCTCGGACCTCGTGGCGGTCGTGACGGTCGCCGACGACGGCGGTTCGAGCGGACGGCTGAGGCAGGAGCTTGGGGTTGCGCCGCCGGGGGACGTTCGCAACTGTCTCGTCGCTCTGGCGGGGAGGAGGCGTCTAGCGGAGGTCTTCGATTACCGCTTCGAGGCGGGGGAGGAGCTAAAGGACCATGCCGTCGGCAACATCATTATCGCCGCGCTCGCCGACATGGCCGGGAGCTTCGAGGAGGGCGTCGAGCAGGCCGCCCGCTTCCTCCGGGTGAAGGGGCGTGTCTACCCGGCGGCCACCGAGAGCCTCACCCTCGTCGTGCGCTACGCGGACGGGACGATTACTCGCGGTGAGTCCGTCGTCCACGAGACGAGAAAACAGGTCGAAGAGGTCTACGTCGAGCCCCCGAGCGTACCGGCTCCGGTTGGCGTCATCGAGGCGACCCGACGCGCTGATGTGATCCTTCTGAGCCCGGGAAGCCTCTTCACCAGCACCGTACCGGCCCTTCTCGGGGGCGGGGTGAAAGAGGCGCTCTCGGAGTTCGGCGGGCCGGTCGTCTACGTCGCGAATGTGATGACCCAGGCGGGGGAGACGGGCGGCTTCACCGTCTCCGATCACATACGGGCGATCTCATCCCACATCGGCCCCGTCGTCACCGACGTCCTGGTTCACTCCGGCGGCTTCTCCGACGAGCTCCTCGAACGCTATCGTGCGGAAGAGGCCGCCCCGACCGTGATAGACGCCGAAGAGCTCGCCGCGCTCGGCGTGAGGCTGCACAGCGCAGATATCCTGTCGGAGAACCACGAAACCGGGGTCCGCCACGATCCGGACAAACTCGCCGGGGAGGTCTTGAGAGCTGGCCTCGTTCTCCGCTGAAGTACGCCGCGAACTCGCCGCCGCGACTTCCTCCGGCGGTTCGCGCCGGTCCGACCGGGCCGAACTCTCGGGGCTGCTGGACGCCTGCGCAGAGAACGACGCCGACGGCACGACCCTCCGAACCCCGAGCGCGGCGGTTGCCCGCTCCGCCGTGAGGCTCTGGCGCGGGGAGTTCGCCGTTGACTCCACCCTGACGCCCGCCGAGAGCGACCGCTTCGGACGCCCGGTCTACGCCGTCCGGGCGTCTGGAAACCGCGTCCTTCAGGCCCTTGAAGAACTGCGCGCCGCCCGCCACGCGCGCGATCACACCTCCCGGACGGCGTATCTCTCCGGGGCGTTTCAGGGCTGCGGGTCGGTCGTGAGGCCAGGGAGCCGGAGCGGCCACCACCTCGAATTCGTGCACGCACAGCGGGACTTCATAGACCGCATCGCCTCCTTCTCCCGCGCCCCGCTGAAGGTCATCCAACGTCGCGGCAGGTACGTTGCATACACCAAGAGCGCGGACGGCGTAACGACCGTTCTCTCGCAGATGGGCCTGCACGACGCGGTCCTCCAGTACGAGGCCCGGGCGATAGTCGGGGAGGCGAAGGCCAACGCCAATCGTGCGACCAACTTCGACTCCGCGAATGCCGGGCGCACCGCGAAGGCCGCCGCCAACCAGCAGCGCGCCCTCGAAAGACTAGACCCGAACTCCCTCCCCGACGCCCTCGCAGAGATGCTCTTCATCCGACTGGATCACCCGGACGCCTCGCTCTCCGAACTTTCGCAGATCTCCGGCCTCTCCAGAAGCGCGGTCAACCACCGCCTCCGCAGGCTCGTCGCCGTCGCTGGAACGAACAGACCTCAGAGTTCATGAAAAGGTTTACATCAGGCTTTGCACCGGGCTTGCGTCTGTGCGAAGGTATGAGGGTGTCTGGCGGGTCGGGGTTGTTAGTCATCCGGTCTTTCGGGCACAATGGCAGGGAAGAAAACGAGAAGTTGCAGTAGAGAAACAGGAGGAGACGGTATGACGGTTCGCGTCGGCGTTAACGGTTTCGGCCGCATAGGGATGCTGGTAATAAAGGCTGCGATGCAGCGCAACATGGATATCGAGATCGTGGCGGTGAACGATCTCATGCCGATGGACAGCCTCGCGCTGCTCTTCAAGCGCGACTCCACGCACGGCATCTGGCCCGAGGACGTATCGTACGAGGGGAACGTGCTGAAGGTCGGGGACAGGGAGATCAAGACCTTCTCCGAACGCGACCCGGCGAGCATCCCCTGGGGCGATGTCGGCGCGGATATCGTCGTCGAGTCAACGGGCGTCTTCGCCGACCGCGAAGGCGCGGCCAAGCACCTAGCGGGCGGTGCGAAGAAGGTCGTCATCTCGGCCCCGGCGAAGGAGGTAGACGGAACCTTCGTCTTCGGCGTCAACCACGAGGACTTCGACTCGTCCAAGCACGAGGTCGTCTCCAACGCCTCCTGCACGACGAACTGCATCGTACCGATGGTGAAGGTGCTTCAGGACAACTTCGGCCTGTCGAGCGGCTTCATGACTACGTGCCACGCCTACACCAACGACCAGAGCCTGCTCGACGCGGCGCACAAGGACCCGAGGCGCGCTCGCGCGGCGGCGACCTCGATCATCCCGACTTCCACCGGGGCGGCCCGGGCGGTCGGTCTGGTCCTGCCGGAGCTTCAGGGCAAGCTCGACGGTCTCTCGCTGCGGGTGCCGATCTCCGACGGCTCCATCACCGACCTCGTGGCGCAGTGCGAAGCCAACCCGTCCAAAGAGGAAGTAAATGCTGCTTTCGAGGAGGCGTCGAAGGGGATGGAAGGCGTCCTTGAATACTCGACTGCTCCGCTCGTCTCGGCGGACATCGTCGGCAACCCGGCCTCGTGCGTCTTCGACTCGGATCAGACGATGACCAACGGCTCGATGGTAAAGGTCCTCGGCTGGTACGACAACGAGTGGGGCTACTCTAACCGCACGGTGGACCTCGTCAACTACATCGGCGGTAAGCTCTAGAGGCTTCGAGACGGAAATTTCGTCGCTCGGATGACGGGATGCGCAGTTGGGGAGCAACATCGCCCCGGCTGCGTTTTTCGTTCAGTTCAGTCAGAAGGACCGGGGGTTGTGCATGGAGAAACGAAGCGTAAGAGACCTCGACGTTGACGGGAAGAGGGTGCTCGTCCGGGTTGACTTCAACGTTCCGGTCAGAGACGGAGAAGTAACCGACGACACTCGAATAGAACGGGCGTTACCGACTATAGAGTTGCTGGTCGCGCGGGGGGCGAAGGTTGCTTTGATCTCCCACCTCGGCCGCCCGAAAGGCTCCCCGGACGCGAAGTTCTCGATGGACCCGGTCGCCAAAAGGCTGGGTGAGCTGATCGGCAAGCACGTCGAGAAACTCGACACAGCGACGGGTGAAGAAGTCTCGAAGGCCCTGGACGCCACGAACGACAGCGTCGTGCTGCTCGAAAACTCCCGGTTCTACCCCGGCGAGACGAAGAACGACCCGCAATTCGCCGACGAACTCGCCGCGCCTTTCGATCTCTATGTCAACGACGCCTTCGGGGCGGCCCACCGCGCTCACGCAACGACCGTCGGGGTCGCGGAGAGGCTCCCGGCTGCGGCGGGACTCCTGCTCGAAAGAGAAGTCGATTATCTGGACGGGGGTTTGAAAGACCCGGAGCGTCCGTTCGGCGCCATCCTCGGCGGGGCGAACGTATCGGACAAACTCGGGGTCATCGAGAGCCTGCTCGGCGCGGCCGACAGCCTGCTCATCGGCGGGGCTATGTGCTTCACGTTCTTCAAGGCGAAGGGCTTCGAGGTCGGCAAGTCGCTCGTCGAGGACGACTACCTCAAGGAGGCGAAGCGGCTCATGGATGAGGCCGGAGAGAAGCTCATCTTCCCGGTGGACGTAGTCGCCGCCGAGAAGTTCGAGCACGACGCAGAGCACGAGACCGCAACGCCGGAGGACGGCGTGCCGGAGGGTTGGATGGGCCTCGATGTCGGGCCGGAGACCGTCGAACTGTTCGAAGGGAAGATCACGGCGGCGAAGACCATCTTCTGGAACGGGCCGATGGGGGTCTTCGAGATGGACGCCTTCGCGAAGGGTACCGAAGGAGTAGCGAAGGCTGTCGCGGCGAGCGAGGCCACGAGCGTCGTCGGCGGAGGAGACTCGGTGGCGGCGGTGAACAAGCTCGGTCTCGAAGGCGAGATGAGCCACATCTCGACCGGGGGCGGGGCATCGCTGGAGTACGTCGAGGGGAAGGAACTCCCCGGCGTCGCCGTGTTGCCGGACAAGTAGCGAATACAAACCAGCGAACAGAGACCAGCGAATACAAACTACCCAGGAGGAGAACTCAATGGCGAGAAAGCCGATGATGGCGGCGAACTGGAAGATGAACAAGACGCTTCGTGAGGCCGAGGATTACACGGCGGCTTTGATCCCGCGCGCCGAAGACGCCGAGGGCGTGGACGTCGCGGTCTTCGTGCCGTTTACCTGCCTGAGCGAAGTCGCCCGGATGAGCAGCGATTCGCCGGTGATAGCCGGGGCGCAGAACTTCTACTTCGAGGACTCCGGGGCGTACACCGGGGAGGTTGGCGCGCCGATGCTCGTGGATGTGGGGGCGGAGGCCGCCATCGTCGGGCATTCCGAGCGGCGCGAAATATTCTCCGAGACCGACGAGATGGTCGCGAAGAAGACGAAACGGGCTCTGGAAGCAAACCTCATCCCCGTCGTGTGTTGCGGAGAGACGAAAGAGGAGCGCGACGCGGGCGGGATGTGGGACAAGATATCCGCCCAGATCAAAGCCGTCATGGACGCGCTGGAGTCAGACGTCGACAGCGAGAAGCTGGTCTTCGCCTATGAGCCGATCTGGGCCATCGGAACGGGCGACACCGCCTCGCCCGAGGATGCTCAGGAGGCGATAAGTCAGATACGCGGTCTGCTGAAGGAGGTCAAGGGCGACGAGTTCGCGAGCTCCGTTCGTATTCTGTACGGCGGCTCGGTCAAGCCGGAGAACATCGAGGAGATCATGTCCCAGGACGACATAGACGGCGGCCTCGTCGGTGGAGCTTCGCTGGACGTGGAGTCCTTCGGTAAGCTCATCGAAGCGGCGGCGAAGCAACAGGTAAAGAAGTAGGTGAAGTAGTTTCGGAATGCGATAGTTAGAGGCCGCCGGGAAATTGCACCCTCGGCGGCTTCTTTGCTAGACTATCCGCCATGATCTACGCAATAGCTGTCCTGCACATCGTATTCTGTGTCTCCCTCGTGTCCCTGATCCTCCTGCATTCGGGTAAGGGCGGCGGGCTGTCTTCCTCGCTCGGTGGCGTTGGCGGTGGCACGTTCAGCGGCACCACTATCATGGAGAAGAACCTCACGAGGCTGACCCTGATCATCCTCGCACTCTTCGTCGTGACGAACGTGGCACTCATCTTTTTCGGCTGACTCGGCTGACCCCAGGCGATAGCTCCGATCCCGAAGCAAGCCCTTTATTTTCGCTACTCAGAATAATCGAGTAAGAAGTCAAAGGAGTCGCCCAGGGAGGATGGGGAGAACAGGCGACTCCACGCCAGCTATTATACAACATACCGTATGCGATTCGATACGCCAATCGACATACCGGACGCCTGGAACCCGCAGGATGCTACACACATACCGATTCCGCGTGAACTTCACGGGAGACACAGGACGGGAACAAAAAAGATCGAGGCCGTGTACCCTAGGGTACACGGC
>JBPCNU010000273.1:0-6225 GCA_051000975.1 Rubrobacter sp. | reverse complement strand
ACGATAAGAAGGCGGCCAACTACCTGGGGCTGATCAAGGTGGCCTGCATCCTCATCTGGTATCGGCGTCAGCATCGTCTGTCCCTTTTGAGATAGTTAGTAAGTAGGCGAGACCCACGGCTAACCCCGCGCCGGTCCCAGGCACGACAGGGTTGCCCACGAGCACGAGCGCTGCCGTCGCGACGGCCCAGATCCCCGCACCGAAGCCGAAGTCGAGGGGCCGCGGCACGAGGGACGAGCGGTTGGAGGAGCCGGCCCTGCCAGTCATCTGCATCCCTTTTACGTAGCGTTGGAACTAGCGAATCTCCCCGTCACGGCGGTTCTCCTTCCCCGGTCCACATCCCGTTCGTCGGCCGGGCGACTTACCCTTCGGCGAGCTTCAGCATCACCACGCCGCCGAGAACGACTATAACCCCTACTACACGAAGCACGTTCGCCGGCTCGCCCAGCAAGAGGATGCCTAGAACGACCGCGCCGGAAGCCCCTATCGCCGTCCACACCGCGTAGGCCGTACCCACGGGGATGCTCTGCATCGCAATCGAGAGCAGATAGAAGCTGATGCCGGCGGAGACCAGCATCCCGAGGCTCGGCAACAGCCTGGTAAAGCCCTCCGAGAAACCCAACCCCATCACCAGACCTATCTCGAAAAGCCCCGCTACAACCAGGATCACCCACGCCATCTCCGACTCTCCTCTCTTCGAGCCGCTTCTCGCGACTACTTTACATAACATACGTTATATATAACACACGTTATACTGTCAAGTATGCCGAGGGTCGTGGATTATGAAAAGCGTCGCGAGGAGATAGCGGAGGCCGCCTGGCGGGTCATCGAGCGGGCCGGGCCGGACGGGGCGAACATGCGTGAGATCGCCCGAGAGGCCGGTCATACTACCGGCGTCGTCACGCACTACTTCCAGAACAAGCGCGAGTTGATAGCGTTCGCCTTCGAGCTCGTGGTGGACCGTTCGACGAGGCGCATGGCTCGGGCAGCGGCGGAGTCGGGGTTGACGGAGGCTCTGGCCCAGCTGCTGCCGTTGGACGAGGAGCGACGCCGGGAGGCTACGGTCTGGCTCGTGCTGATGGGGGCCTCCCTGTCGGATCCCGAGCTGGCAACAGAACTCAGGCAACGCTACCGACGGGCTCGGGAGGCGGCCCTGCCGGGGTTTCGGACGACTCTGGAGGAAGCTGCGCCGGGAGAGGACCCGGACGAGGTCGCGGACGAGCTCGTAGCGGTGGTGGATGGGATCACCATTGGCGCGCTGACGGACCCCGAGAGATACCCGCCGGGCAGGCAGCTCGCCCTGCTCCGCCGTTCGCTGGGACGGCTCGGTCTTCCGGCAGACGAAATCAGCTAGCGTTCCAGGTACAGATACAGAGCTCTTGATCTCCGGCGGTCCAAATCCGCCTGCTCAGGCTTTTCGCTTTGTTCTTGATTCACGCATCAGAGGTCTCAGCCTCTAGTGCCCCGCCCGAGCCGGTCTCCGCTCGAAGAGCCGGCACCTTCCTGAAGACAAGACCGAACAATTACCTTTCCAACCTTCGGTGAAACGGCCGGCTGCCTGCTACCGGTCGCCGAGGCCGTAGTCCACCGCGTCGAGCCACTCCAGGAGGAGCAGCTCTACCAGGGCACTGTACTCGGGGCTGTTTGCCTTGAACGAGACACCCCGGTCTCTCAGGTCGGCTTCGAGGCCGAGCCGTACTTCCGGGTCGGTTCTCGCTTGCTCCACCCGGTCCCGCACCTCGCGCTTGACGTAGGCCAGGCACTGCTTGTACTCGGCGGATCCTCCCCGCCTCGCGCTTTCAGCCCGTCCGGCACCCCGTTCCCCGGTGCCCCGTCCCCCGGCACTTCGTTTCACGGCTACCGTTCCCTTGCTTCGGTCTTGCACGGGAGACCGGGTCGGGGCGTCGGGCCGGGAGGTTCTGCCCTCCGGTAGCTCCTCGGCAGGCTCTTCGGCAGGCTCCTCTACCCGCTGCGGTGCGCTCCGACTCTTACGGGCCAGGGCCCCGGCGAGCCGTCCCTGGCCCCGCTGGCTGGTCTGCTCGCTCACGGCTTTCTCCCTCCGGTTCTCCTGTCTCTCCTGCTCCTTATTCTGGCGAGTCCGAGGTCTGATGCGAGCTCCTCCGAGACCTTCGTGTAGTCCCACCAGCCGGCATCGGCCCCCTTGCGGTTGACGTCCCGGACGACGAGCCCGAGGTCGGCGGCGTGCTGAAAGACCTTGCGGCTCTGGACCCAGGTCGTGAAGACCGGCACGCCGGCCTGCTCGAGCTCCGCCCTCCCCGGACAGTAGAGCCGCTCATACCACGGGACCATCGTCAGGAGCACCCGGTAGCGACACTCCCCCGCCTCGTCGAGATCCTCTATAAACCGCCCAAGGGCGTTCAGAGCCAGAAAGTCCGGCGTCGTCGGTACGACGAGATAATCGCTCATCGCTACGGCCGCCGCGAGGTCCTCCCCGTGAAGCCGCCCCTGAGAGTCGAAGACGACGTGTTCTTCCGAGATGTCATCCTCCGGCCCCGCTACCGTGAACGGTAATCCCCCCTCCCGCCGAGCCGCCCACTCGAGCGCGCTCCCGTTCGGGTCCGTATCGACCAGAGCCACCTTACCCACCCCGAACTCCTCGGAGAGACAACCGGCCAGGTGAATGGCGCTCGTCGTCTTCCCGACACCACCCTTGTGAGATGTAACCGTGATCAACACAGAACCAGAATAGATGACCGAAAATGAATAGTCAACTATTTAGCTATCTGAATAGTCAGCTATCTAACTATTTAGTCACAGAGCAAGGGTCGAAGGATTCGTAGTGGATGGCCGGGAGCCCGGCTGGAAGCAGCGCGAGAGAATCGGCCTGCGTGAGTAGCTGCGACGCACTCGGCCTGGTATTACACCACGAAAAAGTCCTGGCAGGGACTCCAAAGGTATTCCTGTGGCCTCTCAGATAAAACAGACGCCCTGGGGAGACAGCGCTTGCATCGAATCGCCGTCTCCACCCAGAACCATGATCCCCCGCAGTCCGAGCCTCCGACTACACGAAGTCAGCTATCTAGATAGTCAAATAGTCAACTAGCTAAATAGTTGACTATCCAAGGCGTTCTTACGCCCTTGATTTTCGTATCGTCTGGCTTCGAGGGGTTCCGGGGCGGTTTGAAAGGTTTTCGTGAAAGCCGGGGATTCGATCGCCTGAGGGAGAAGGGCATCTCGGTATTGCGGTCACGTGCGAGGTTGGACCGACGGATGCCTGATAAAACACGGGAGCACTACACAGGAACGTTCGAGAGGCTTCCTAGATTACGGGGCATGGTTTTTGATCGGCTCAGAAGAGGCAGGTTTGGCAGAGACAAACAAGGAGGAGTGGATGGGGGAGAGCTGCCTCGATGAGCCGGAGCTTTTCGGTGGGATCTCCGCCGACGCTTCAGACCTTGTAGATGTCGCCGGATCGATAGGCGTTCGGATAGTGTGGGATCGTAGGTAAATGACACATAGAATCTCGGTCGAGCGGCTCTTCGCAGACGATGGTCCGCTCGCCTCCGGTAAACCGGGCTACACGAAGAGGGAGCAGCAGGTCGGACTCTCCCGCGCGGTGTCGGAGACCCTCGAAGTCCGGGGCGTGCTTCTCGCCGAAGCCCCGACCGGGACCGGGAAAAGCCTGGCCTATCTTGCCCCCGCCGTTCTCGCCGAGAAGAAGCTCGTCGTCTCCACCGCGACCATCGCCCTGCAGCACCAGCTCATCACCGAGGATATTCCGCCCTTGAGAAGGGCCGTCTCCGAGCATCTCGGCTATCCGGAGGACGAGGGGTTCACGTGCGCGGTGATGAAAGGGAGGCGAAACTTCCTGTGCATCCAGCGGCACCAGGAAACGCTCCGGCAGGGGACCATCTTCGACAAGGCCGTGATCCGGAACCTCGACCGCTGGTCCGCTGAGACCGGGACGGGCGACCGCGAAGACCTCGATTTCCCGGTAGCGGCGGGGACGTGGGCCGAGATCGCCTCGGACGGCGAGGACTGCTCACCGGCGTCCTGTTCCTTTCGCGAGGGCTGCTTCTACTACGCCCACCGCGACCGGGCGATGGAGGCCGACATCATCGTCGTAAACCACGCACTCCTGCTCGCGAACGCCGCGACCGGAGGGGCCATCTTCGACCTCACGGATCGCCACCTCGTCCTGGACGAAGCCCACCGCCTGGAAGACGTGATGGCCGACGCCTTCGGCGCGCGGGTCAGCTACGGGCGCGTTCTCTACGCTATGCGCCAGGCAAAGAAGAAGAGCGAGGGAGCGACCGACGCCGCCGATGGAGCGACCCTCGCCGCCGAAGTCTTCTTCGAAAACCTCGAAGACAACCCCGGCCTCGGTTGGAAGTCGCGCGTGCCGGACGGCTACAGGAGCCTCACCGACGCTCTAGGCTCCGTCAAACGGTCGCTCGCGAATGATCCGAAGGAGGAGGCGAACAACCTCGCCGGGATGGTCGGGAGGCTCAGAACCGACCTCGAATCGTTCTACATGCAGCCCGAGGAGAGCCACGCCTACTCCGTAACCGCCGGCAGGAGCCGCGTCCAGAGCAGGGAGCCTTACCCGGAGCTCAGAAGCTGGCTAGTTGACACGGAGGCGGCCTTCCGTGAGGTCGTCCTGCCGATGTTCGATGGTCGGGGCGTCATCCTTGCGAGCGCAACCCTCGCCAACGGAAGGGGAGCCGGGGCAGGGG
The DNA here is from genome assembly GCA_051000975.1 of Rubrobacter sp. GTDB lineage: Bacteria > Actinomycetota > Rubrobacteria > Rubrobacterales > Rubrobacteraceae > Rubrobacter. The sequence continues at coordinate 1,528 of JBPCNU010000273.1, read as the reverse complement.
ACGGCAAGTCCGCCTTCTCGTATGCGAGGAGTCGCCTCGGGCTGGGAGACGAAAAAGCCGTCGAAGTTCCGGTCGTCGGGAAAGACCGCAGGACGAAGCTGGTCGAAAAAGAGGTGCGCGAACATCTGGGGGGTGAGATCTTCGACTACGAGGGGCGGTGCATGATCTACCTCGCAAACGACCTTCCATCGCCGGGTTACGGTGAGAACGACCGCTTCACGCAGGCGGCGATCAGACGCACCGAGGAACTCATCTCACTTTCGAGAGGTCGGACGCTCGTCCTGCTCTCTACCCGGCGCGCCCTGGAGGAACTGCGAGGCGGCCTCGAAGTGCCATATCCGTTGCGCTTTCAGGGGGACGACTCTTCGGGGCGGCTCGTCGCGTGGCTCAAGGGGAGCGTAGGCGGGGTGCTCGTCGGGACGAAGACGTTCTGGGAGGGGATAGACGTTCCGGGCGAGGCCGTCTCGCTCGTGGTGATGGACCGAGTACCCTTCCCGCCACCGGGCGACCCGGTCATACGGAAGCTCTCCGAGAAAGCCGACCGGGAGGGGAGGGGCTGGTTCATGGACGTATCGCTCCCGAAGGCCCAGATCTCGCTCAGACAGGGGGCCGGGCGTCTCATGCGACGCGCAGACGACCGGGGCGTGATCGCCGTCCTCGACCCGAGGGTGAGCGGGAAGGGGTGGGGGAAGCACATCGTCGGCTCGCTCCCGAACGCACCCGTTACAAGCTCCAGGGAAGACGTACGGCGTTTCTTCGAGCCGGAAGACTCAGACGCGAACAGCTGAGAGGCCGCGCTCCCGGACCCTCACGCCAGCTACGTCCGAGGCGATCGAGCCTGCCCGGCAACGCCACACGCGATCCCGGCCCGAGATGCGCCACCAGACCGTGCTGGCGCAGAGCTTCGATCTCCCGGTGGGGGCGTCTTTTCCTCTCCGGGATCACCCCGGGGAAGCTAATCCTCTGCTTGACGTCGAATATCACCCTGCCTCGCAGGTTCAGGGTGGAAGGTGTCGGGGCCAGGGGAGGCGGAGGTGGAACCGGACGGCCTGCACGAGCCTGACCTCACCGAGCGGGTTCGTCTTGGTGAAGGGCGGCTGAGCAGCCTGATCTGTCCTGACCTCCATCGCCTCGCACCCAAAGATCTTCCCCGTCTCAGACGGTTCGGAGCGACAACGTTCACAAGCTCCACGAGGGAGCGTAAACCATGTTACGCCGGACCGAGGATGCAAGCTATATGCTTTACAGCACAAAGTCAGTTCCTTTCTCCGATCACATTGTCGGCGGGCTGATGGTTTTCGATGAAGGGTGAATAACATGCAGAACGGCAATCCCAAACACTACAGCGAACACGGAAAACACGGAAAACACAGAGAGAACATCGAATACATCGAGACTGAAGTGCTGATCATCGGCGCCGGTGCGGCGGGGCTTCGGACGGCTATCGAGCTTGCTCGGGAGGGCGTGAGCGTCCTGGTTCTTGGCAAGCGTCGTCACGGTGACGCTCATACCGTGTGGGCCGCAGGCG
>JBPCNU010000272.1:0-13782 GCA_051000975.1 Rubrobacter sp. | reverse complement strand
GGTCAGCTTCGTCACCGCGACGAGGCACTCGTAGAGCGTCGAGTGGGCGGCCTTCTTGTCCGAGTCGTCCTCACCCTTCCAGAAACGCCTGCGGCTGCGCCTGACGTACCAGTTTGAGAGCTCGTCTACGAACTCCTGTATCGCCCGCCCAGCGGCGACCACGTCGTAGTCGTCGAGGCGTTCCGTGACCGTCTGGATAGTGAGGTTCAACTCGGAGAGTACCCAGCGGTCCATGAGGCTCCGGTCGGACTTTTCGACGAAGTCCCGCTCCGGGTCGAAGCCGTCTATCTTTGCGTAGGTGACGAAGAACGAGTACGTATTCCAGAGGGTGAGCAGGTACTTTCGAACGGCTTCGTCTACCTGATCCTCGCTAAAACGCCGCGTGTTGCCCGGTGCCGCCGCCGTGCAGAGAGCCCACCGAAGGGCGTCCGCGCCCTGCTTGTCGAAGAGACTCCACGGGTCGACGATGTTGCCGAGCGACTTGCTCATCTTCCGCCCGTCGCCGTCCAGGATGATCCCGAGCGACATGCATGTCTTGTACGAGGACTTCCCGAAGAGCATCGTCGAGACCGCGAGCAGTGAGTAGAACCAGCCGCGTGTCTGATCCTGACCCTCGCAGATGTAGTCCGCCGGGAACTGCCGCTCGAAGCGCGCCTCAGCGCCCTCCGCATCCGGGTAACCCCACTGCGCGAACGGCATCGAGCCCGAGTCGAACCACACGTCCAGAACCTCCGGGACGCGCCGCGCCTCCTCGCCCGTCTCGGGATGCCTCAGAACGACCCGGTCTATGTACGGACGGTGCAGGTCTTCCGGGACGGAATCAGGGTCAGCGGCGAGCTCCCGAAGCTCCGCGACGCTCCCGACTACGACGACCGCCCCCGACTCGGTACGCCAGATGGGCAAGGGCGTCCCCCAGTAACGTTCCCTGGAGAGGGCCCAGTCGACGTTGTTCTTCAGCCAGTCCCCGAAGCGACCCCACTTGACGTTCTCCGGGACCCAGTTGATCTTCTCATTCTCTTCGAGAAGCTCGTCCAGAACCCGCGTCGTTCTCGCGTACCAGGCCTTCTTTGCGTAGTACAGGAGCGGCGAGCCGCACCGCCAGCAGTGCGGGTAGGCATGCTCGTAGTCCTCGGCCCTGAAGAGCAGCCCGCTTTCTTTCAGAGCCTCGATGAGGCCCGCGTCTGCGTCCTTGACGAACTGCCCGCCAAACAGCCCGACCCGCTCGTCGAAGGTCCCGTCCGGCCTTACGGGGTGGATGGTCGGCAGGCCGTACTCCCGGCCCAGCCTCGCGTCGTCCTCCCCGAAGGCCGGGGCCGTGTGAACGAGGCCCGTACCCTCGCCCGTCGTCACGTAATCCGCCGTGAGGACCGTCCACAGGTTCTCCGTCTCCTCGACGGGGACGTAGCCAAAGGGCCGCTCGTAGCGAAGGCTCGCCAGCTCAGAACCCTGAACTTCATCCACAACTACATAATCACCCTCACCCAGAACTCTATCCATCAGTTCCTTCGCGAGGATGAGTTTTTCGCCGTCGTTTTCGCCATTCAGTTCGACGGTAACGTAGGTTACGCCAGGGTTTGCGGCGACGGCGGTGTTCGAGATCAAGGTCCACGGGGTCGTCGTCCAGATAAGGAGTTTGGTGTCGGGTCTATCCTTGAGCGGGAGCTTTACGTAGACGGAGGGATCAACCACGTCCCTGTAGCCCTGAGCCACTTCATGCGACGAGAGGGAGGTCTGGTCGCGGGGGCAGTGGGGCGTTACCTTGTAGCCTTCGTAGAGCAGGTCTTTGTCGGCGAGGGTCTTCAAGGCCCACCAAACGCTCTGGATATAGGAGTTATCCAGGGTCTTGTAGGGGTCGTCGTAGTCGGCCCAGAAGCCCATCCGGTCGCTCATCTTCGTCCAGTCGTCGACGAAGCGGAAGACCGACTCGCGGCAGAGGCGGTTGAACTCCTCGACACCGTAGTTCTCGACGTCCTTCTTCCCGGTGAGGCCGAGTTCTTTTTCTACCTGGATCTCGACTGGCAGACCGTGGCAGTCCCAGCCGCCCTTTCGCTCGACGCGGTAGCCCTGCATCGTCTTGTAGCGCGGGAAGAGGTCCTTCATCGTCCGCGCCGGGACGTGGTGGAAGCCGGGCCTGCCGTTCGCCGTCGGGGGGCCTTCGTAGAAGACATAGCGCTTATCGTCCGGGCGGCTTTCGACCGACTCTTCAAATGCCCCGGCCTCCTCCCAGAAAGAGAGGATCTCTCGTTCGAGGGCGGGGAAGTTCACCCTCGGGGAGACCTTCTCGAAGTCCGTGCCGGTCTTTTTCGTATCCGTCATATGAGTCTCCCGTCCGAAAACGTTCGTAGAACGATGAAGCCCCCGCCATCCGGTGGCCTCTGCTTCACCACCGGGGACGGGAGCTTCGGAAAGGTTCCGGTTCAGGCTCTCGCGGTACCACCCCGCTTGTCTGCTGTTCGCAGACCTCTCACGGGTGCTTCGGGGAGCCCCGACACCCTCCCGATATAACGGTCGGACCCGGCCCGGCCTACTCGGCGTCTGGAGCCTCGACCTATCGGAGGTTCCTGCGCTTTCGGCGGACGGCTCGGGGGGGATGTTCGGGTCGGACCTCGCTCCGGGCTCGCACCGTCCCCGGATCGCTCATTCAAAGCTTCTCGACCGTACTCGGCCCCGTCATCGCCTGTAAGGAGATTCTAGCCTCGAGAAAGGCGAGTGTCGAGCCGATTGTTAACCGCCTCGTAAGTTCGGGTTAAGGATTGCGTAAGTTCGACCGTCTAGCATGATCTCATCCGGGGGTTCTCGCAACCCCCACGTTCACCCCGTACCCGGCAGGAGGTTTCGGAAGAGGTGGTCGAGCCGACTTTATTTCTGGCCCTGGCGGCGGGGATCGTATCCTTCTTGTCCCCGTGCATGCTGCCGGTCCTCCCGGCCTTCGTCGCCCAGCTCGCCGGGACGCAACTCGGTCGGAAGGAGGTTGCGCGCCGCGATGTGTTCCTCGGGGTCGTGGCTTTCGTGGGCGGTTTCTCGCTGGTCTTCTCGGTGCTTGGGGTGGTGCTGAGCTATGCGTTGCAGGGGCTTGCCAGCGAGACGATGGTCTGGCTTTCGCGGGTGGCGGGCGCGGTCGTGATCCTGTTCGGGCTGCAACTCGCGGGGCTCGTGAGGCTGCCGATTCTGGACCGGGGCTTCGAGGCCGGTGGCCTATCGCGGGGCGCGGGGACGACCGGTTATCTCTCGTCGTTCGTCTTCGGAGCATGTTTCGCGGTCGCGTGGACGCCGTGCGTCGGGCCGATCCTCGGTAGCACGCTTGCCCTCGCCGCCTCCCGGCCCGCTGCGGCCTTCCCGCTCTTCGTCGCCTATTCGGTGGGGCTTGGACTCCCGTTCCTTGCGGTGGGTCTGTTCCCGGCGCGGGCTTTCGGTTTCGTGAAGAGACACCGATGGCTCGCGGCGCGACTGCACGTCGCGTTCGGGTTCGTGCTGGTCGCGATAGGCGTCCTCGTCTTCACGGACAAGCTGAGTCTGCTCGCCAACTTTTCCGTACTCAAGGAGGTACTGCTGTGAGTTCCGCTTTCCCGAGGCCCGTGTTGCTGGGCTTCGTGGCCGTTCTGATCCTGGGCGCGATCTTCTTTATTCAGGGGAGGTTCGCCCCGTCCGACCCCGGCGCATCCGGCGCGGAGCCGCAGCCCGTAGCCCGGGTCGCCGCGCCGGAAGAGACGGCCTCCCGGCAAGTGCAGGAAACGATGCGAGAGGAGAAGACGAGTTCTCCCGAAGAGAGCACGCTGCGGGAGCCCGCCGTTGATCCCGAAGCGGAGCGCATTGCGGTGAAGGGGGCGGAGTTCGAGCGGGCGGCCGAGATCTCCTCGCCCTCAGGTTTCATCAACACGGACGCCGACGGCATAACTATCTTGGAGAACCTCGGAGACAGGGTCTTGCTGCTCGACTTCTGGACCTACAGCTGCTTCAACTGCCAGAACACGCAACCTTACCTGAACGCCTGGCAGGAGAAATACGCCGACGAGGGGCTGGTGATCATCGGCGTCCACAAGCCCGAGTTCGAGTTCGAGAAGGACTACGCTGGGGTCGAGGAGGCGGTGCGGCAGGCGGGCATCACTTACCCGGTCGTCCTGGATAACGAGGACGCGACCTGGAATGCCTACGACCAGCGATTCTGGCCGACGATGTACCTCATAGACTCCGACGGGTTCGTCAGGTACGAGCATATTGGCGAAGGGGCCTACGAAGAGACGGAGGCAACCATCCGGGAGCTTCTCGCCGAGCGGGATCGGAACCTCGATTGAGGTGTCTGGAGGGCGGGGGGAGATATAATTCTCTCAGCCCCACGAAGGGCGAGAGAGCGGTGAGCGGCGTGGCGAAGATCCTTGTAGTAGACGACGAGCCAAATATTCGGGAGGTCGTGGAGCTTTACCTGCGGCGTGACGGTCACGACGTGGTAACCGCCTCCGACGGCGAAGAGGCTCTGCGGGTCTCCGGCAACGAACGTCCCGACCTCGTGGTGCTGGATCTGATGCTCCCGAAGTTGAGCGGCGTAGAGGTCTGCCGCAGGCTCGGGGCTGAGGGTCGGAGGGTGCCCATGATCATGCTGACCGCCCGCAGCGAGGAAGAGGACCGCATAGTCGGGCTCGGCCTCGGGGCTGACGACTACGTTACAAAGCCTTTCTCGCCTCGCGAACTCGCCGCCCGGGTGGAGGCGGTGCTGCGCCGGGTCGGAGAGGCCGCGAACGAGGTATCCGGTGAGAAAGCACTGGAGTTCGGCCCTCTCAGGATAGACTCCGTCACCCGGGAGGCGAGCGTCGGGGGAGAGGCCGTCGCGCTGACGGCGAGGGAGTTCGAGTTGCTCTACTTCATGGCCTCGCGCCACCGGCAGGTCTTCACCCGCGAGCAGTTGATGGAGACGGTGTGGGGACATTCGTTCTCCGCCGACACCAGCACCGTAACGGTTCACATCCGGCGGCTTCGGGAGAAGATCGAAGTCGACGCCCGAAACCCCCGCTACCTCCAGACGGTGTGGGGCGTCGGCTACAGGTTCAGCGGATGAAGGTCGGGCTCTACCTGAGGGTTGTCCGCGGCGCAAAGGGGATCACCCTCGCCGGGCTGTTCCTTGCGGTCGTACTCGGGGTTACGCTGTTTCTTTCGGCGACGGTCTTCGGGGTCCCGGGCGGGGATATTCCGGAGGTCGCGGTCCTTCTGGTGGGGGTCGGCGGGGCGGTCGGGGTGGTGGCCCTGTTCCTGATGCGCCCGGCGATTCTGGGGCGGCTCGGCGGGGTTCGGGGACATCTCGTAGGTTATGGTCTGATCGGGAGCTTCTTGCTTGTCGGTATGGTGCTGGCCGGGGCGAGGGCCATGTTCATCTCGTCTCACGACCTCTCGGTGCTTCTGACGATGCTGCTCTTCGCCTCGCTCATGGCCGTGGCGTTCAGCCTCTATGGGGCCGTCCCGCTCGCCCGCAGGGTCGAGCAGCTCCGGGCCGCTACGGAGCGACTCGCCAGAGGAGACCTCGAAGCCGAAGTTCCGGTTGAAGGCCACGATGAGCTGGCCGGGCTCGCCGAGGACTTCAATCGGATGTCTCGCAGCCTGAAGCTCGCCGCGCGGCGGGAGCGGGAGATGGAGGCCTCCAGACGCGAGCTCGTTGCCGCCGTCTCCCACGACCTTCGTACCCCGCTCGCCTCGACCCGCGCGATGGTGGAGGCCGTCTCCGACGGCGTGGCCGGAGACCGGGAGGCCGAAGCTCGATACCTGGCCGCAGCTCGCGGGGAACTCGAGAAGCTCGGCAGGCTCGTTGAGGATCTCTTCGAGCTCGCGCGGCTCGACTCCGGGGCCGTCTCTCTGGAACTGGAAGTCGTCTCCCTCTCGGACCTCGTCTCCGATACGCTGGCGAGCTTCGGGATGCAGGCGACCGGCAAGGGCATAGAACTCGTCGGAGAGGTCGCGGACGGAGTAGACCCCGTGCTGGCTGATATACCGGGGTTGCAGCGCGTTCTCTACAACCTCGTCGGGAACGCCCTGCGGTACACGCCGGAGGGCGGAACGGTCGGTATTCGGGCCGGGGTGGGGCCTTCGGGCTTCGCGGAGGTCGAGGTCTCGGATACGGGGGACGGCATCTCACCGGAAGACCTCGACCGCGTCTTCGAACGTTCGTTCCGGGGTGAGCGGTCTCGCACCTCGAACGGGGCTCACGACGATGTCGGGGCCGGGCTCGGGCTTGCCATAGCAAAGGGACTCGTCGAGGCACACGGGGGTGAGATACACGCCGAAAGTCGCGTCGGGGCTGGGTCTGTATTCACATTTACGCTGCAAAGGACATGATCCAGTCCCCCGATCCCCCACGTAGTAATAGGTAGACAGATGCGGGTAAAAAGTTCGGTAACGGTATGTTCATCTCAGGTTCATCTCTCGTTCACATCCGGCTTCTAGAATAGATCCTTAATAACAACGATAGTGGAGGTTCGAGATAATGGGAAACAGAGCGCGGGCTGCGTTTGCGGGCATAGCCGGACTGATACTGGCCTTCGGCCTGGCTGAACTGGTACACGGCATCTACGACGGCGTCCCATCGGTGTTTGCCTCGCTGGCGCAGGGGATTATCGAGCTGACGCCGGGTAGTTTCGCAACGAGAGCCATAGAACTCTTAGGTACGGCTGATATTCCTATACTTATCGCCTCGATGATAGTCGGCGCGGTCGTCGTGATCGCGATCATCGCGAACGTTCGCCTTCGCTCGGCCATGCTCGCGCTCCTGGCTGTCGTCATCCTCGCGGTCGTAGCCATCGCCGCCGTCCTGACGCAGCCCGCCGTCGTCGCCGTTCCGACCGTCCTCACGATAGCGGGCGCGCTGGCCCTCGGCGTGGTCGTCGCAGAGGCCATAATGCGCCGCAGCAACCTCGTCGGTACCTCAGACACCGCCGAACCCGGCGCAAACCCCACCCTGGAGCAGTCGAGCCAGCCTGCCCGGTCTTCCGCCTCGATGGCCGGGATTCGGCGCAAGGACGCCCACTCCGACCGGGGAATTCAGGTCAATCGTGGCGCGTTCCTCGCCCTGAGCGGCGGCGCGGCGGCGGTTGGTCTGGCCTTGATCGGCGCCGGAAGGTTCCTCTCTTCGAGCGGCGCGAGCGAGGCCGCGAGCCAGCCCCTCCAGCTCGGAGGAGGTTCCGGTGGGGAGACGACCGGTGCCGAACCCTCGAACGCCGAAGCCGAGGTGACGAACGAGACGCTGCCCCCGGTGCCGGACGATACGAAACTCGCCGTCGTCCAAGAGGTTACCCCACTCATCACCCCCGCCTCGGACTTCTACCTCATAGACGCCGCCCTCACCTCCCCGCAGGTCAACCGCGAAACCTGGTCGCTGAAGGTAGACGGCGCGGGCGTGACGAACCCGCTCGACCTCTCATACGATGACCTCCTCTCGATGTCCACCCGCGAGGTCGACGTTACGCTCTCTTGTGTCTCGAACGAGGTCGGTGGCGGCCTCGTCTCCAACGCTCGCTGGACGGGCGTGATGCTCTCCGACGTTCTGAACGAAGCGGGCCTTACCCGCGAGAGCCTCGGAGCGACGAACCGGCAGCTCGTCGGGCGCAGCGTGGACGGCTGGACCGGCGGGTTCGACTCCGACATCGCCTTCGACGGACGTGAGGCCATCCTCGCCTTCGGCATGAACGGCAACGAACTCCCCGTCAAGCACGGTTACCCCGTCCGCCTCGTCGTACCGGGCCTCTACGGCTACGTCAGCGCAACGAAGTGGCTTCAGGAGATAGAACTCACCGACTGGGACTTCGACGCGTACTGGATCCGCCGCACCTGGACAAAGGAAGGCCCGGTCAAGACCCAGTCCCGTATAGATACCGTCTCTGCCGACTCCGACCTGAGCGCCGGAACCATCCCCGTTGGCGGTGTCGCCTGGGCTCCTCACCGGAGCGTCTCGATGGTCGAGGTCTCCACCGACGGTGGCGAGAGCTGGAACGAAGCTCGCCTCGCCGCTCAGCTGAGCGATGACACTTGGCGGCAATACTCCTACGACTGGGATGCCCCCGCAGGTGAACACACCCTCCAGGTTCGTGCCACCGACGGCGAAGGTAAGACCCAGACTTCAACCGAACGCGGACCCCACGGCGGTGGCGGCACCGATGGCGCGACCGGTTACCACAGCATCAACGTTGTAGTAGCTTAGAAGGTTGAGGTATACCTGAAGTTCAGGTAAACGCACAAAACAGGCCGCTAACGGGCGTTCCGTATGCGATTTACCGAAGTGTTGCTGTAACGTAACAACATCGTAACGTACTCTAAAGTGTCGTGTAACAGCGCGAGGCTATTATATTTTTCAGACCGAGCCTCGGCTGATGGAATCAATTATCCCCCCTCCAGATTCCATCAGTCGGGACTTTCTTTTTCTCTACTTTTTCCTCTATTCCCTCTCGGGTCTCACAGCGGCGTTTATCCGGGAACCCTAATGCTCTGGCTGAAGGTTTGGCTGATGGATTGTGATCGGCAAAGCTGCTACGTTACGGGCTTATTAAAGTGTCCGGGTTGGATGCTTCGAACGACCTGTCGCGGGAGGTTTATTGCTTACGCGCCGAGTGCGTCGAATGCGATCTTTGTCTGCTGCGTGTTCGGGGCCGATGGTCTTCGGGGGTTTCGCGGAGTTCCGGGGGACGTAACGGGAGCGCAACGGGAGGAATAGAAGGGAGCAGGTGTTTTGGATAATTCGGGCAACTCATTTGGTACGGAGGAAGTTCGGGGGATCAGGGGTCTGAGTCGGCGGGACTTCTTGAAGCTGAGTGGCGTCGGGGTAGCCGGTGTCTCGATGTTCGGGGTGGCGGGTTGCGGTGGCGGAGAGACCATCGGTGGTCAGCAGGGCGGTGGCGAGGGTGGAGGGACGGTTTTCACCTTCGGGCGCGGGGCGGATTCGGTGGGGCTGGACCCGATCAACGTAACGGATGGTGAGTCGCTGATCGTCACGCGTCAGATCTTCGACGGCCTCCTCGACTTCGAGCCGGGGACGACGGACGTGGTCCCGGCCCTTGCGAGCGAGCTCCCCGAACCGTCAGAGGGCGGGCGGGTCTACGATATCCCGCTGCGTGAGGGCATAATCTTTCACGATGGCGAGCCGTTCAACGCCGAGGCCGTCGTCTTCAACTTCGAGCGGTGGAGGAACACGGAGAACGAGTACCACGTCGGTGGGGGGAGCCAGAGCTCGGGGTTCGCTTACTACACGAGCCAGTTCGGCGGCTTCGACGACGACTCCGTTATAGAGAGCGTCGAGGCGGTGGACGAGTACACCGTGCGCTTCAACCTGACCGGTCCTCAGGGGCCGTTCCTCAGGAACCTCGCCATGAGCCCGTTTGCGATAGCGTCTCCGGCGGCGGTGCGGGAAGACGCCGAAGGATTCTGGGAGAACCCCGTCGGGACAGGACCGTTCCGGTTCGACTCGTGGGACAAGGGCTCCGAGGTGCGGGTCGTCAGGAACGAGGAGTGGTGGGGCGCGGACCTCAGCGAGGAAGAGGGCGGTGGCGGGCCGTTCGTGGACCGGGTCATCTTCCGCTCCATCGAGGACAACGCCGCAAGGGTAGCGGCTCTCTCCGGGGGGCAGATCACCTCCGCCGACGGTCTCACCCCCGACGATGTGCCGACGGTCGAGCAGAACGAGTCGCTGCAGGTCATCACCCGACCGCCGCTCAACATCGGATACCTCGCGTTTAACACGACCAAGGAGCCGTTCGATCAGGTCGAAGTCCGGCGGGCCGTCGCCCACGCGATCAACATGGAAGAGATAGTTCAGTCCTTCTTCGGGGATACCGCAGAGGTCGCCTCGAACGCCATGCCGCCGACCGTACCGTTCTTCCGCGAGGAGACCGAGCCTTATCCCTACGACCCGGACGAGGCCCGCAGCCTGCTCGAAGAGGCCGGGCTTGCGGACGGGTTCAGCGCGCAGCTCTGGTACATGCCGATACCCCGTCCGTACATGCCGAACGGTCGTGGCGTCGCTCAGGCCATGCAGCAGGACCTCCAAGAAGTCGGCATACAGGTCGAGCTCGTGACCCGGGAGTGGGGGACGTACCTTGAGGAGACCGGACGCGGCGAACACGACATGTGCATCCTCGGCTGGACCGGAGACAACGGTGACCCGGACAACTTCCTGAACGTCCTGCTGTCGAGCAAGGGCGCGACCGAGGAGAACGCTCAGAACGTCGCCTACTTCCAGAACGAAGAACTCGACCAGCTCCTTGACGATGCCGCCTCCACGATAAACGAGGACGAGCGACGCGACCTCTACTATCAGGCCCAGGAACTCATCTACGACGAAGCACCGTGGGCGCCTATCGAGTACGCTCAGCCGCCGCTCGGGTTCCAGGCGACCGTCTCCGGCTATGAGCCGAGCCCGACCGGCGGCGAGTCGTTCAACACCGTCGAGATAGAGCAGGAAGGCGCGTAGGAGCCGCAGCGGGAGCATCGAACGCCGGGCCGGGAAAACACCCGGCTCGGCGGCCCCGGAGTAAATGAGAAAGGAGATTTCCGGTAGATGGCCTCGTTTATAGCTCGGCGGTTGATTCAGGTCATTCCGGTTCTGATCGGGGTCTCCATCATAGTCTTCTTCATGGTGCGGCTGATCCCCGGCGATCCGGCGCAGTTGCTCCTCGGACAGCAGGCGACGCAGGAACAGGTAACCGCGCTCAGAACGCAACTCGGTCTGGATGAGCCGATCATCACCCAGTACTTCTTCTTCGTCGGGAACGCCCTCACCGGCGACCTCGGAACCTCGCTCACCGGACAACCCGTAACCACTGAGCTTGTAGAACGCTTCCCGGCGACGCTCGAACTTACCCTCGCCGCGCTCTTGTTCGCCGTGTGCATCGGGATTCCCGTCGGGGTCATCGCCGCTGTCAGGCAGTACTCGTGGATAGACCGTCTGACCTCCGTCATCGCCCTGACCGGGGTCTCGATGCCGATCTTCTGGCTCGCCTTGATTCTCGTCGTGGTCTTCACGGTGAACCTACAGCTACTGCCGTTTCCGGGGCGGTTGAGCAGCGGCACGGCGATCATCTCGATCACGGGTATGGTCGTGCCGGACTCCATCCTGACCGGAAACCTGCCCGGACTCTGGGACGGGATAAAGCACCTGATCCTCCCCGCCGTCGCGCTCGGTACTATTCCGATGGCCGTCGTCACGCGCATGACGCGCAGCTCGATGCTCGAAGTGATGAACGAGGACTATATTCGCACCGCTCACGCGAAGGGCGTCCTGCCGAGACGGGTGATCTTCAAGCACGCCTTGCGTAACGCGATGCTCCCGACCGTCACCGTAATCGGCTTGCAGTTCGGGCTTCTGATGGGCGGGGCGATCCTGACGGAGACGATCTTCGGCTGGAACGGTATCGGGCAGTTCGCCCTCGACTCGGTGAACCGCCGGGATTACGCTGCGATTCAAGGCGTCGTCCTCTACGGGGCGTTCTTCTTCGTCCTCGTGAACCTCGTCGTGGACGTACTCTACGCTGTCCTCGATCCGCGAGTAAGGTACTAGGAAGGGACTGGCTCATGTCCGAGGCTCAGGTACAGGAGACGCTCGCCACGACGCGTGGCGTGCAGGCGCGGGGTCGTTTCAGCGACTTCCGGCGGGCCTTCTTCTCGAACGCGCTCGCCGTCTTCGGGCTGGCGATCATCGTCGTATTCATCCTGATGGCGATTCTGGCCCCGCTCATCGCACCTTATGACCCTGTAAGAGATCAAGACCTCGCCGCGAAGTTCGCCGGGCCTTCCGCCGCGCACTGGCTCGGCCAGGATGAACTCGGGCGCGACATCTTATCCCGCATCCTCTACGGGGCGCGCATCTCACTCACCGCCGGCCTGGTCTCCGTCACCTTCGCGACGGTCGGCGGAACGCTTATAGGAGTGGTCGCAGGCTACGCCGGACGCTGGGTTGACGCTATCCTGATGCGCCTCATGGACATCCTGCTGGCCTTCCCGTCTATCCTGCTCGCGATAGTCGTGGTCTCCATACTGGGACAGGGCCTGACGAACGCGATGCTCGCCGTCGGTATCGTCCTCTTGCCCCAGATGGCCCGCGTCGTTCGCTCGGCGGTGATAAGCGTCCGCGAACGCGACTACATCGAGGCCGAACGCGCCCTCGGCGCGTCTCACACCCGCATCGTAACCTCGGCCATCCTCCCGAACAGCCTCGCCCCGCTCATCGTTCAGGCGACCCTTACCCTCGCGACCGCTATCCTCGATATCGCCGCCCTCTCGTTTCTGGGCCTCGGCGCTCAAGCCCCGACCCCGGAGTGGGGCGCGATGCTCACCGACGCCTTCAGGAGCGGCTTCGGGGTCTTCGTCGAAGAGCAACACGCTATCCTCTTCCCCGGCATCGCGATCGCCCTCTCCGTGCTGGCCGTCAACTTCGTCGGCGACGGCCTGCGTGACGCCCTGGACCCGCGCCGCAAGGGCTGAGACAGGACGAACTGGACGAACTCAAACCGGAATCCTCGAAATTCTGAACAAAATGCAACACGAATGTAACGCGAACGTAAGCTGACCTGTACCATAGGCGTATCGTGAGATACTTCCTTTCCGAAAGCCCAGCTTGAAACACCCTGACTTCGACGAGTGGAGCCGCGTCGAGCGGGCGCGGTGGAAGCGGTCGTTGTTTCGGGAACGCCTACGACGGAGGCTGCTCATCGTAGCGGGTATCGGGTTGGTCGCGTTCGCGGTCGTCTTCACGGTCTCCGGTCTCACCCCGCCGTCCGGTAAGGGAAAGAGCGAGGTCGCAGCGGTGCAAGCCCCGGCTGACGAGACCCTGAGCCTCACTGTGCCGAAGATGCGGCGTGTGGAGGATATTCCCGTCTATACCGCGGCCCCGGACAACACAGCCGCCCTGGATGCGGGGGCGATACACGTCCGGGGGACGGGGTTTCCGTGGGAGGACGACTCGAACGTCTACATCGCCGGGCATCGGCTCGGCTACCTGAACACCGGAAGCTTCCTGGTCTTCTACGATCTCAACCGACTTGCAGACGGGGACAGAGTCTTCCTGACTGACTCCGACGGTACGAAATACGTTTATCAGGTCTTCCGGGAGATGGTCGTCGCCCCCGACGAAATCTCCGTCACCGAACCCGTCGCGGGTAAGCAGGTCGTGAGCCTTCAGGCCTGCACGCTCCCGGACTACTCCAGGCGTCTGATCGTCCAGGCCGAGCTCGTAAAGGTTCAGCAAGCTCCGAATGCAACCTCCGCCTAGAGGTTAGAGGTTAGAGGTTCTCGATCTCGACCGGCTCGATGTCGTCCGCCGTATCGAAGCCGAAGACGCGGGAGTAGAAGTAGAGTTCGCTTTCCAGGGCGCGCTTGATGTTCTCCGACTTCCTGAAACCGTGCTGCTCGCCCTCGAAAAGTACGTAGGCGACGGGGATTCCCTTTTCACGCAGGGCGGCGACCATCGTCTCGGCCTGGTTCGGGGGGACGATCTTATCTTCGAGCCCTTGGAAGAAGATCACGGGCGCAGAGAGCTTCTCGACGTGGTTGATGGGCGACCGCTCGATGTATACGTCCTTCGCCTCCGGGTACGGACCGATAAGGCCGTCGAGATACCGAGATTCGAACTTGTGGGTGTCCCGGGCAAGCGTCTCCACATCGCTGACACCGTAATGCGAGGCTCCGGCCTTGAAGGTATCGGTGAACGTCAGAGCGCAGAGCGTCGTGTGGCCGCCCGCCCTCCCGCCCGTTATGGCGAGCCGCTCGCCGTCAACGAGCCCCTGCTCGGTGAAGTGCTTCGCGCCGTTCGCGCACTCG
>JBPCNU010000271.1:0-3984 GCA_051000975.1 Rubrobacter sp. | reverse complement strand
CTCGTAGAGCCCGTAGAGGTTCCCGTCCGGGTCTTCTTTTACCAGCGTCTCGTCCGCGCTCGGCCAGTCCTCGACCGTCAGCAGGATGTTGTCCAGAAGCGCGGCTATCTCTTCGGGCAGATCCGCGAGCGCGTCCTCGACGAGGTCGTAGAAATCCGGGGTCTCGTGTTCGGGGTTCTCCATGTTTTCCGTGTTTTCCATATGAGGGAGATTGTACTTCAGGCCGGGAGATACTTCGCGCCGGGAGAAAATAGCTGGAAAACAAACACAGTCAGAAAATATACATGGTGAAGTGCCTGTATAACGCCCGGCGGCGGGTTTTCCGTAGGAGCGGATCACTAGAGGGAAGGGATGAGTTCATGATCGAGCCCAGCGTGGCGTATGGAGCCGAGAGAGTACATGCCTGGTTTAGGAAACACACTATAAAGCTCGTTGCCGCCGGGTGTCTGGCGCTCGGGGTCTTTGCGTTCGGGTCCGACGAGGCGGATGCGATGGCCGACAGCGACGGTTACGTACCGGTTTACTACTCTTGCTGGGCCGGGAGTTCGGTCGGGATTTACAGCTGGTACTACGACGGCTACACGGTTACCGGAACCGTCACGGTCAACTCCTGCGTCCTCGACGGCATGGGCGCGGGACCGGGCGACTACCAGCCGGGTGATAGACCACGAGATGGGCCACGCTCAGGGCTACGGGCACTCGGGCGACCCGTACAGCGCCATGCACCCGACGGTCACCATCAACGGGAGCCGCCGACGGTACTGCACCATCCGCCACCTCGGGGAGCCCTGGAAGTAGCGTCCTGAGATAAACTTGGGCCTTCATGACGGATTGACGATTCTCGTCGGGAGGCACTCGGGCATTGAAGTTTTTAGCTGGTTTCAGGTTAGGGCGGTGGCTCGTCTGGGGGATCTACCGAGCCTTCAACAAACCGCTGCCCGTAGAACACGCGGCGGAGTGGATGATGATCCCGACCCATTCCGTAGATCAGGTCCTCGAGACCAACGCCCTTCGTAGCCTTCACCCGACGGACGTGCTCGAAGCCGCCCGGCGCATGGACCGCCAGCGCCGTGAACACGACGAACGATACGCCGCCGGGGGGGATCCGAACTCCACCTCCGGGCGAAGCTAGGCTCTTGGACCTCTTCGACGAAGCCGGGCGCGAGAGCTACGCCCGGCGCGCCCCTCTGGCCGAACGTCTGCGCCCGAAGACGCTGGACGAAGTGGCGGGCCAGCCGCACCTGACGGGCGAGGCCGGTCCGCTCCGGGTCGCCCTATCTCGAGGTCGGCTCGGCTCCATCATCTTCTGGGGACCGCCGGGCGTCGGGAAGACGACGCTCGCGAGGGTCGTGGCAGGGTCGGTGGACGCGGAGTTCGTCCCGCTCTCGGCGGTCGAGAGCGGGGTAAAAGACCTGCGGACCGCCCTGAACGCCGCTCGCGACCGCTTGAAGTACGAGGGTCGGGCGACGCTCGTCTTCGTAGATGAGGTTCACCGCTTCAACAAGGCTCAGCAGGACGCGCTTCTCCCGGCCTTGGAGGAGGGACTTGTGGACTTCATCGGGGCGACGACCGAGAACCCGTCCTTCGAGGTGACGGCCCCGCTCCTCTCGCGCAGCCGCGTCCTGCGCCTTCGCTCCCTTACAGAAGAAGACCTCGCCCTGATTCTTGATCGCGGCCTCGGAGAACTAGGCGTTGCCATCCTGGACGAGGCGAGGGAACAACTGCTCCGGGCCTCGGGCAGAGACGGTCGCAGGCTCCTGAACATGCTCGAAGTCGCCGCGACGGGGACGAAGAACATCGAACCTTCCGATGTCGAGCGAGCGGTGGGGCAGCGGGCGGTCCGGTACGGTCGTGAGGAGCACTACGATGTCATAAGCGCGTTCATAAAGAGCGTAAGAGGCGGTGACCCGGACGCGGCGCTGCACTACCTGGCGAGGATGATCGAAGCCGGAGAAGACCCGGTCTTTATAGCCCGCCGCCTCGTCATCCTCGCCTCCGAAGACATCGGAAACGCAGACTCTCATGGCCTCCCGCTCGCTACCGCCGCCGCTCAGGCGGTGCAGATGGTCGGGATGCCGGAGGGCCGCATCCCGCTCGCTCAGGCGACGACCTACCTCGCGAGCGCCCCGAAGTCCAACGCCGCCTACAAGGGCATCGGCGTGGCACTCGAAGACGTGCGGGGCAAGGAGCCGCCCGAAGTCCCGATGAACCTCCGTAACGCCCCGACCGGGCTGATGCGCGAGGAGGGATACGGTGCGGGCTACCGCTACGCCCACGACGACGCAGCCTCCGGCCTCGGGATCGAAGGCATGAACCAGCGATACCTGCCCGATGAACTCGAAGGCCGCGTTTACTACAAGCCGAAGGAGAGCGGGGAGGAGGCAGCGACGAAGGAACGCCTGGACCGCTGGAGGCAGGCTCGGGAGAACCGGCAGGGTTAGACGGAGGGTTCTGTCGAGCCTTCTTCTCCGTCTCGGGCGACCGCTGCAGGGCCGGGTACCGGAGTTCTGCTACAGGTTCCTGAAGTAACGGGCTATCGGCAGGTGGACGTAGCCAGCCTTCTCGTACGTGCGGCGCGCTGCAGCGTGTCCGGAATCGCCCCCGGTCTCGACCATCGCGACCGTCATCCCGGTGTCTTTGAGCCTGTCCAGCGCGTACCCGGTCAGGGCGGTTCCGATACCGCCGCCCTGGTGGTCGGGGTCGACGGCC
Source organism: Rubrobacter sp. (assembly GCA_051000975.1). Classification (GTDB taxonomy): domain Bacteria; phylum Actinomycetota; class Rubrobacteria; order Rubrobacterales; family Rubrobacteraceae; genus Rubrobacter. The sequence continues at coordinate 1,275 of JBPCNU010000271.1, read as the reverse complement.
AGCATGGAGACCTCACCCATGCTCCGCTCGGGATGATGAAGCTCGACCGACACGAAGCCGACGGCTGTTCCGTCCACCACGGCGACCCACACCCTTCCGCTTCCTGCGTCGCAGACATCCTCCACCGCCCGCTGCTGATCTTCTCGCCAGTCCGGGTGCAGCCGCCCGAAAATCTCGGAACCTAGAGTACGCTCGAGGGAGGCGAAGACCGGCGCCCACGCCCGCAGCGAGAGGCCGATTACCGCGTCGGTGTCTCGATCTTCTAGTCGTCTGATCTGCGGCTGGATAGACTCCACCTCCCGATGCTAGCGGATGATTACAGGATACAGGACTAGTCCTTCGTCCCCGTTCGCGAAGCCGCTTGCGCGGATGTTTGCGCGGACGTTTGTGCTGGCGTTTCCCGAGTCGTATCCTCGTGCTCTCGGCTCGTGCCCGACTGGCCGTCGAGTTCGGTCTTCTCGTTAGTAGCGAGGAGCATAGCGGCGAAGACGAACGGCTCGAACCAGACGACGTAGCCGAAGTACCAGTAGTTGACCGTCAGCTGAAACCCTATGACGAGCGCGGCGGAGAAGGCCGCGAGACGGCGAATGGTCCGCTTCCTCGGCACGAGGGCGACGAACAACGCGACGACTACTGCGATCAAGCCCACCAGAATCATCAGCGGAGTCTGGAGGAAGGCTATTTGCGGTAGCTGGGTGTAGATGGTCCAGGGTGTTATACGGTCGCCCTGGAACGCGAGCGTCTTTTCGTAGAAGACTCGCGCGCTCTCTACCAGGTTCCCGCCGAGCAGCAGCACCCAGAACGTCATGATGAGGACGGCGGCCCCGCCGACGAAGAAGTCCATGATGGAGCGTTTCCTGAAACCACCGTAGAGAAGCCAGAGAGGGCCGAGGATGATCGGATACAGCTTTACAGAGAACCCGGCCGCAATGGCCGCCCCCCGCGCGAGCGGTGAGGAGGCGAAGACCAGCCCGATGGCCGCCGCGCTCGCTACGATGATGTCGTTTGTGTTGTTGTTCGCCGCGTAGAGCGTATACGGGAAGATGCACCACGCAAACGCCAGCGCAGCCCCCGCCCGTACCCCGGAGAACTTCCAGCCCGAAAAGAACATCGCAAACCCCCCGGCGACGAAGGAGAACGACGTGAGCGCGTGGGCCGCCGGGAGGAAGTCCCACTCTCCCGAGAACCCGAACATCAGGATAAACGGCACGTAGAGCAGGTAGTTCAAGGGTCCGTAAGTATCGCCTGTCCCGACGCTGTCCGGCATGTTCCCGT
>JBPCNU010000270.1:0-13959 GCA_051000975.1 Rubrobacter sp. | reverse complement strand
CCCTCGCCATGAGCGTCGCCACCGACGCCTATCAGCCCGTCGAGAGAGAACTGCGCCTCACCCGCCGGTGCCTCGAAGTCCTCGCCGAGTTCCGAAACCCCGTCGCCGTCATCACCAAGAACCACCTTGTTACCCGAGACATAGACCTGCTCTCGGAGCTCGCCATGGTAGGCGCGGTGTCGGTCTCAATCTCCCTGACGACCCTCGACGACGAGCTGCGCCGCCGTATGGAGCCTCGCACCTCCAGCCCGCGTCGGCGTCTCGCGGCCATCGAGAAGCTGTCTGGCGCCGGGATTCCGACCTCGGTCATGGTCGCGCCCGTCATCCCCGGCCTGACCGACCACGAGATGCCGAACCTGCTGCAAGCCGCCGCGAACGCCGGAGCGACGAGCGCCGGGTACACGCCCGTCCGGTTGCCGCACGCCGTCGCGCCGCTCTTTGCGGGCTGGCTGGAGCGCAACTATCCCGAGCGCAGGGATAAAGTCCTGAACCGCATCCGGGAGGTACGTGGCGGGCGGCTCAACGATCCGCGCTTCGGGACGCGGATGCGCGGCGAGGGAGTATACGCCGAACACATGAAAAGCCTCTTTGAAGTTTCGTGTCGGCGATCGGAGATCAGTCGCAGCAGGACGAAGCTATCGAGTAAAGCGTTCCGCGTACCGACCGATCAACCCCCGCTCTTCGACTGAAACGCAGTCAGAGCGGAGGAGGCCAAGTCTCCTCTTCACCTCTATAGCGGCAGGCCATGGTATTGATCCTCGATCTTGCCCAGGTTTGGGCAGAGTGCCCCTCCCCGTCAAGTCCCCGGTCTTGCTCACGCCACTCTCCGACAGGCAGTCGACTCACCTGCAATGGCTGCCGCTATAAAACCTTATTCTTCGCAGGCTTACCGTCAGCGGGAGATCGCACCCTTCTCGGCGGTCCTCGCACCGTACTCGAGACCGTCAACGAGCGCCTGCCAGCTCGCCTCGATGATGTTCTCTCCGACGCCGACCGCGCCCCAGACCCGTCTTCCGTCGGTCGAGTCTATGAGGACGCGGGTCGTCGCCTCGGTGGCCCGGTGCTCGTCGAGTATGCGAACCTTGTAGTTGGAGAGGTGGATGTCTGATAGCTCCGGGTGGTACCGCTCTATCGCCTGCCGCAAGGCGCGGTCAAGGGCGTTCACGGGTCCGTTGCCCTCGGCGGTCGAGATGGCCCGCTTGCCGCCGACGAGGAGCTTTATGGTCGCCTCGGTCGTCGTCTCGCCCTTCGCCCGCTTCTCGGAGATTATGCGGAAGCTCTCCAGGTCGAAGAGCGGGCGGTCCTCGCCCGAGGTGCGGCTGATCAGGAGCGCCAGCGAGGCGTCGGCGGCCTCGTAGTGGTAGCCTTCGTGCTCTTTTTTCTTGATCTCCATCAGAACCGCCATCTCGTCCCCGGCCTCGATGCCAAGCTCCTCCGCTTTGGCTCTGATCGAGTTCCTCCCCGAGAGCTCCCCGACCGGGGTGCGTCGCTCGTTCCCGACCGACTCGGGCGCGATGTGCTCGTAGGTGGACGGGTCCTTGGAGATGCCGTCCACGTGCAGCCCGCCCTTGTGTGAGAACGCGCTCCTCCCGACGAACGGCCGGTGTGCGTCGGGCGTCAGGTTCATAAGCTCCGAGACGTAGTTCGAGACCTCAGTCAGACCCGACAGGTTCTCCCCGGCCCGGACATCCTCGCCCATCTTGAGCTGCAGGTTCGCTATGACGGGGACGAGGTCGCAGTTGCCGCACCGCTCCCCGACGCCGTTTATAGTCCCCTGAACCTGCGTCGCCCCGGCCTCGACGGCGACAAGGGCGTTCGCCACCGCACACCCCGAGTCGTTGTGGGTGTGGATTCCGACCTCGACCTGAGGCATGCCCCGGAACTCTGCGACGGTCTGCTCGACGATCTCACGCAGCTCCGTCGGGAGCGTCCCGCCGTTCGTGTCGCACAAGACCAGCGTCGTCGCTCCGGATTCCGCCGCAGCCCGCAGCACCGCGAGGGCATGCCCCTCGTCGTCCTTGAAACCGTCGAAGTAATGCTCCGCGTCGAAGATTACTTCCTTACCGGCTCTGGACAGGTACTCGACGGTGTCCCGGACCGAGGCGAGGTTCTCTTCCACCGTCGTCCTCAGAACCTTCTCGACGTGCATCTTCCACGACTTCGCCACGATACACGCGACCGGCGCGGAGAGGCCCGTGAGCAGCGTAACCGCCGGGTCGTCCTCGGCCCGCGCATTCGGGCGGCGCGCCCGCGTAAACGCGACGAGCTTCGCGTTCTCTAGCTCCGAGGCGTCGAAGCCCTCAAAGAACTCGAGGTCCTTCGGGTTGGAGGCCGGGAAGCCCGCCTCGATGTAGTCCACGCCCAGAGCGTCGAGCTCCCGGGCTATCCGGGTCTTGTCCTCGGCGGTCAGGGTGACGCCCTCGCGTTGAGTTCCGTCGCGCAGGGTGGTGTCGAAGATGGTTATGCGGTTCGGTCTCTTCTGTTTCGTTGTCATGCTACATGTGTCCTTCCCCGGCCCCGATCCATTTGATCACGGCCTGTGTGACTTCTTCGGTGTTCTTGTTGCCTCCGAGGTCCCGGGTCAGGAACCCGGCCTCCATCGCCACCGAGACGGCCCTCTCCAGCGCGTCTGAGACATCCGGCCTGTCGAGGCCATGCCGGAACATCATCGCGGCGGTGAGGATGGTCGCGTACGGGTTGGCGACGCCCTGCCCGGCGATATCCGGGGCGGAGCCGTGAACGGGTTCGAAGATCCCCGGCGTCCCCGGTTCTCCCAGAGACGCGCTCGGCAGCATCCCCATCGAGCCCGGCAGGACGGAGGCCTCGTCGGAGAGCATGTCCCCGAAGAGGTTGTCTGTGACGATCACGTCGAAGCGGCGCGGGTTCTGTATGAGGTGCATCGCAGCCGCGTCCGCGAGGACGTGGTCGAGTTTCACGTCCGGGTACTCCGGGGCGACCTCGTTGACCACCTTACGCCACAACCGCCCCGTCGCCATGACGTTCGCCTTGTCCACGGAGGTGAGACGGCCCTTGCGGCGCTGCGCCGCCTCGAAGGCGACGCGGGCTACGCGGACGACCTCCTCCTTCGTGTAGACCGAGAGGTCGCTCGAATAGTCGAAGCCCTCGACCTTCTCCCCGAAGTACGAGCCGCCGGTAAGCTCGCGGACGATCAGCACATCCACGCCCTCTACTATCTCCCGCTTCAAGGGCGAGGAGTCTATCAGGGCCGGGATGGCCGCCACCGGGCGCAGGTTGGCGAAGGTGTCGAGGGCCTTTCGCAGCGCGAGGAGTCCGGCCTCGGGGCGGATATCGCCGCCATCGTACTCCGGGTCGCCGACCGCGCCGAGGAGGACCGCGTCGGAGGCTTTTGCGGCCTCGAGCGTCTCGTCCGAGATCGGCGCCCCCTCGTTGCGGATCGCCGCTGCCCCGGCTAGTCGTTCGTCGTATGAGATCTCAAACCCGAAGTGTCCCGCCGCCGCGTCTATGACCTTCCTTGCGGCCCCGACTACCTCCGGTCCGATGCCGTCCCCCGGTAGAAGTACGATCTCGATCTTCTCAGCCATGCTTTCCTCCCCTGTAGCTCAAAACTCTTCTCTGCCCGCCAGCCACTCCCGGCCACCTTTGCCAAGAGACCAAACCAGCAACCCTTCGGCGCGCGCCTCGTCCACGACCTCCGACTCTTCCCAAAGTGAACCAACCAGACGACCGACGAACTCGTCCCCGAACCTCTCGATGGCCGCTGCGCCAAACGAGAGGAGCAGGTTCTGAAAGGACATCTGAGCGCTCGCCGAAGCCGGAAGCTCGAAGCCCCGCACCGTGAAGCCGGGCCGCTCGACGGTGGATAGATGTCCCTCCAGCGAAAGCCCTTCCCGGAACGCGACCGCCGCCGCTGCGGCCTGCGCCGTGAACTCCCCGAGCCAGAGCGGGATCCTGACGACCTCGCCTTGCAGGAAGAACGCGTGTGCGAGCTCGTGCCAGACGGCGAGCGGCAGCGTGAGGCGGGTGCGCGGCTGCAGAACCCCGGATAGCTTCTCGGGCAGCACCAGCGCAGGCGGCGTGGTCGAACGCGTGAAGTAGGGGAGACCGAACGGGTACGGACTCTCGGCCTCTCGTGGAGCGTGGCTCCACTCTTTCTCCGGGACGACCAGCGCCTGCAGCTCCGGTACCGTCGTTCCGAGTATCGCCGTGAGACGAGCGCGTCCCACCTTCAGGTGCTCGCCTACCTCGGAGGCGGAGACTACGCCCGAAAGACCACCGAGTTTTTCAGGCGTGGTCCCCATCATGTGCGCTCTCTGATCCCCTCTTCCCGGTTACGGGGTCGACTGTCCGGCGGCCTGCGGAGTCTTGACCGCGCCGGAGTTGTAGACGTTGACCGCCCGGACATACGCCCTCGCCGCCGCATCCACCACGTCCTGCGAGAGGCCGCGGCCGGCGTACTCGTTCCCCTCGAACTCGACCTGGACCCGGACTTCACCGAGTGCGTCCTTGCCGCCCGTAACGGCGTCTATGCGGAAGTCCGTCAGTCGGCCCTTGATGTTCGTCGCGGCGTCTATGGCCTTGAAGACCGCGTCCACCGGCCCTTCACCCTCGGACTCGGCCTCGAAGGTGCCGTGGTCCGCGTGGCTTATCGTAACGGCGGCCCGGCTCTGACGGCCCGTGGCGGCGACGACCCGGAACGACTCGAAGACGAACTGGCCCTCGAAGGAGCCCACCTCGTCGGCGGCTATCGCTTCGAGGTCGGCGGCGGTCACGCTCTTCTTGGTGTCCGCGATCTCCTTGAACCTGCGGAAAGCCCGCTTGAGCACGTCGCCTTCGAGGGTGTAGCCAAGCTCCGAGAGGGCTTCCTTCAGCGCGTGACGGCCCGAGTGTTTACCGAGGAAGATGTTCGAGCCCTCCACGCCGATGTCTTCTTTCGTCATGATCTCGAACGTCCTGCGGTCCTTGAGAACGCCGTCCTGGTGTATCCCGGACTCGTGCAAAAAGGCGTTGCGCCCGACTATCGCCTTGTTCGGTGGCACCTCGTAGCCGGTGATGTTCGACACCATCCGGCTCGTGTTGGCGAGCTGGCGCGTGTCCACCCCGACCTCGGTGCCGTAGAAATCTCCCCGCGTCCTGAGCGCCATGACGACCTCTTCGAGCGAGGCGTTGCCGGCCCTTTCGCCGATGCCGTTCACCGCGACCTCGACCTGCCGCGCCCCGACCTCGACCCCCGCGAGCGAGTTGGCGACGGCCATCCCGAGGTCGTCGTGGCAGTGGACGGAGAGGATGCGTTCTTTGAGCTGCGGTACGCGCTTCTGAAGCTCGGTGAGGAACTTCGCGAACTCGACGGGCGTGGTGTAGCCGACGGTGTCCGCGACGTTTATGACGTTGGCCCCGGCCTCGACCGCCGCTGCGACGACCTCGGCGAGGTAGCCGATATCCGTCCGGGTCGCGTCCATGGGGGAGAATTCCACCTCCGGGGCGAGCGACTTAGCGAACGTGACGCCCTGCGTCGCCCACTCGAGGACCTGCTCCCTGTTCGAGCGCATCTGGTGCTCGATGTGCAGGTCGGAGGTGCCGACGAAGGTGTGGATGCGCGGTTTCTCGGCCCACTTCACGGCCTCCCAGGCGCGCTCGATGTCCTCGGTGTAGACCCGCGCAAGACCGGCTACGGTCGGGCCTTTTATCTCGGCGGCGATGCGCGACACCGACTCGAAATCCCCTTCGGAGGTGATCGGGAACCCGGCCTCTATTACGTCTACCTTCAGCCGGGCGAGTTGCCTCGCTACGTCTACCTTCTCTTCGACGGAGAGTGAGATGCCGGGGGACTGCTCGCCGTCGCGGAGGGTGGTGTCGAAGATCTGGACATAGCCCATATTGCTCTTCCTTCCCGCGCTACGCGACAGGATGCGTAACGCTGTGTGCGTACTCTGGTTTTCGAGCTTCTTGAAGGGAATACGGGTAACTGGTGGCCCGGAGAAAAGGCCCGACCGCTAGAGGCCGGGCCGGATAATTCGCCCACGACCAACGCTCAGGCTGCGCCCGGAGGCCACCTTTGCTAGTCGTAGGATGTTCGTTTCATTAGTCAACGTCTGCGTATCTTAACGTCTTTGCCTTTACCGTGCAGCTTTCTCCGTGACCGCGATCGGGATGGTCCACGAGTCGTACTTCTCCCACTCGCCCCGGGCGGCCCTGAAGTAGAGCTTCTGAAGCTCCTCTGCTATAGGGCCGACGATTCCGTCTCCGACCTTCCGGTCATCGACCTCGACGACCGGGGCGATCTGGAACCCGGTTCCGGTCAGGAATACCTCGTCGGCGGCGTACAACTCCGTGCGACCTACGTCGCGCTCTACCGTTTCGAGGCCCATCTCCGCTTTCGTGAGCTCCATCACCGCGTCGCGGGTTATGCCTTCGAGAATGTCGGCGGTCGGGGGCGGGGTGATGAGCTTCCCCTTCCTGACGATGAAGAGGTTGGCCGCGCTCGCCTCGGAGACGAGGCCCGCCTGGGTGAGGAAGATGGCGTCGTCGTAGCCTGCCCGGTGAGCCGCGTCCACCGCGAGCGCCGTGTTCATGTAGGATCCTGTCGTCTTCGCCCGCGCCGGGAGCGAATTGTCCGGGATGCGCCGGAAGGACGAGACCGCGCACCGAAGGCCCGTAAGCTCCACGTAGTTTCCCATCGGGGCTGTGAAGATCGTCAACGTATCCTCGTGCTGCAGGTTAACGCCGATGGAGGTCGCGCTCTTGTAAGCGAGGGGCCGAATGTACGTGTCCACCTTCGGGGCGTTCCGTTTCAGTATCTCCAAAGTGATGTCGCAGAGTTCGTCGACCGTGTGATCCAGGTTCATATGAACCATCTTGCACGAGGTGACGAACCGCTCGTAATGCTCACGCATCTTGAGGACCTGCATGGTCCCCTTCTCCTCGTTGTAGTAAGCCCGGATGCCCTCGAAGACCCCGGTTCCGTAGTTGAGCGCGTGCGTCGCCGGAGACAACCTGATGTTCCCGACCTTCACGAACTCCCGGTCGTGGTAGCCCCACTCGGCGTCAGAGACGCTGAAAGCCGTCTTCGCCATGTCTAGTTCTCAACTCCCTCCGCGGCCAGCGCCCGAAGCTCCTGACCGACCTTCTCGACCTGCGACCTGGCACCCTTGCGACGCATCGCCAGGAAGCCAGCCGCCCCGGCCTGGTTCTCGAGCACCCACTCACGGGCGAACTTGCCCGTCTGGATGTCCGTCAGGATATCGCGCATCCGCTCCTTCACGCCGTCGTCTATGAGCCTCGGCCCCGCCGTGTAATCGCCGTACTCGGCGGTGTTGGAGATGGAGTACCGCATCCCCGCGAGCCCGTTCTCGTAGATGAGGTCTACGATGAGCTTCAGTTCGTTGACGCACTCGTAGTAGGCAAGCTCCGGCTGATACCCGGCCTCGACGAGCGTCTCGAAGCCCGCCGAGAGCAGCGCCGAGAGCCCGCCACACAGAACGGCCTGTTCCCCGAAGAGGTCCGTCTCCGTCTCTTCCTCGAAGGTCGTCTCCAGGACCCCGGCGCGTCCGCTCCCGATGCCCTTGGCGTAGGAGAGGATGAGGTCGCGGGCGTTCCCGCTGGCGTCGTTCTGCACCGCGAAGAGCGATGGCATACCGTTCCCCTCGACGTACATGCGCCTCAGGACGTGGCCCGGTCCCTTCGGCGCGACGAGGCCGAGGTCGACGTTCTCGGGGACGACGATCTGGTTGAAGTGGATGTTGAAGCCGTGGGCGAACAGCACGAGCATCCCATCCGTGAGGTTCGGCCTGACTTCTTCCTCGTAGACCTTCGACTGCCGCTCGTCGGGGATGGTGAACATCACGACGTCGGCCCACTTTGTAGCGTCGGCAACGGACCTGACCTCAAGCCCTTCGGCCTCGGCCTTGGCCTTGCTCGGAGAGCCTTCGTAGAGTCCGACGGAGACGTTGCCGCCGGAGTCCTTGATGTTTAGAGCGTGGGCGTGGCCTTGACTCCCGAAACCGAGGATGGCGACTTTCTTCTGGAGGATCTCATCCCCGATGTCACCCGCACGATATACCTTTGCCATATCGAATCTCCCTTCCCTGAGAAGCTGGTTTTGCTGCTTTTTCGCCCTTAATCTAGGCGACGACATCATACGCTGGATGCTCGACGTATTCCGCGAAGCGGGCGAACCGGGCCTCTGACGTACCGAGGTACGTCCCGGCCCACGCATCCCACACCGAACCTTCGGCTATCCCGGCGCAACCGTCGTCGAAGACCCCAACCTCCGGGTCTCTCGAAGTCGCCTCTGCGGCGACCGCCTCCGAAACAGCGTCGAGCATCAAACCACCGTCGGGAACCCAGAAGAAATCTCCGTCAGAGCGTGTGTCGTTGTTGTGAGTCATAAAGATAAAAAGTCCGTTTCTAATTCTAGTTAGCTGGATTGGTTTGAGGGCCCGATCTCACGAACGTCTTCGAGGCCGTCGAGGAGGATCGTGTATCGCCTTGCATTTTCCTCAGGACAGTCGAAGGTGAACGAAACGATGGTCTCATCGTCGCGCATGCTGGCTTCGAGATTCTGTACCGGCATACGCTTGTTCTGGATAGTGAGCATGAAGCGGTTGAGGGCGTAGATGCCCGTGGCGAGCTTCGCTTCGACTTTCATCAGTCGTCTCTCTGGAGTCCGTTAAATGCGCTCGACGACCTAGACCGAGTGCTCCTCGATGATCTCGCTCACAGACATCCCGGACGGTATCATGGGATACACGTTCGCCTCCGGGTCTATGTGGAAGTCCACCACCGTCAACCCTTCCTGCGCCACGGCCCACTCGACCGCCTCCTCGATGTCATCGCCCGGCTTGACGGTCTTCCCGGCGAGGCCGTAAGCCTTCGCAAACTGCTCGTAGTCCGGACCGGTCATCGGGGTCTCGGAGTAGCGGCGGTTGTGGAAGAACTGCTGCCACTGACGCACCATGCCGAGGTAGCCGTTGTTGAGCACGGCGACCTTTATGTTCAGGCCGAGGTCGCGGATGGTGGCGAACTCCTGGATGTTCATCTGGAAGCCGCCATCGCCTGCAACGACCCAGACCGGCTCGTCCGGGAACGCCAGCGCGACGCCCATCGCCGCCGGGAGCGCGAAGCCCATTGTCCCGTGGCCGCCGCTCGTTATGTGGCTGTTCCTTTTCGTGAACTCGAAGAACTGAGCCGTCCACATCTGGTGCTGCCCCACGTCGGAGACGATGCGGACGTCCTCACCGGCTGTCGCCTTGATAGCGTCCATTATCCGGATCGGCCCGTACTCGCTTCGCACGGAGTCAACTCGGACCCGCTCCGGCTCCTGACTCTCGTCTATCTCCGCTCGCCAGCCTGCCAGCGTGTCCTTTGCGTCCTCCAGATGCCTGAAGATGCCGCGCAGGGCGGACTTCGCGTCCGCCGGGATGCCGACCGTCGGGCGTTTGACCTTGCCGAGTTCGGAGGGGTCTATGTCTATGTGGACTATCTTCGCGTTTGGCGCCCACATCTCGGCGTTGCCCGTGATCCTGTCATCGAAGCGCATCCCGACCGCGAAGATGAGGTCGGCCTTGTCTATCGCCCGGTTGACGCTCGCTGTTCCGTGCATCCCCGGCCAGCCGATGTAGAGCGGGTGATCGTGTGGGACCGCGCTCAGGCCCAGGAGCGTCGTGACTATCGGCGCGCCAACCCGCTCGGCGACGAGCATCAACTCGCGCTCCGCCCCGGAGAGCGTAACCCCGTGCCCGGCGAGGATTATCGGCCTCTTCGCTTTCTTCAGGAGCAGCGCGGCGGCCTCGAGCGCCGGGGACTCGGCCTGCCCCTCGACGGCCCGCAGGCGACGGAAGGTATCGTGCTTGCAGGCGGCGAGCTGAACGTCCTTCGGGACGTCCACGAGGACCGGGCCGGGGCGACCAGAGCGGGCGATCTCGAACGCCCGGCGCATCGTCCCGTAGAGTTCGTCCGGGTCCTCGACGAGGAAGGAGTGCTTGGTGAACGGCATCGCCATCGCCATCACGTCCGTCTCCTGGAAGGAGTCCTTGCCCATCACTGAACGCCCGACCTGACCCGTTATCGCGACCATCGGCACCGAGTCCGTCTTCGCTGTCGCGAGCCCGGTGACGAGGTTCGTCGCCCCGGGGCCGCTCGTCGCGATGCACACCCCGACCTCGCCGGTCGCCCGGGCGTACCCGTCTGCTGCATGAGCAGCGGCCTGTTCGTGGCGGGTGAGGACGTGTCTGAGAGGATAGTCCGGCAGCGCGTCGTAGAACGGCATTATGGTTCCGCCGGGGTAGCCGAAGATGTGTTCGACGCCTTCATCGAGCAGAGCCTCGCACATCGCCTCGCTCCCGAGGCGGGGCTTGTATTCTATCTCCGGCGAGCTATACGAATCGTATGAGTCGTCGAAGGCGTTGGAGGTATTGTTCGCGGTGTTGGCGGCGTTGCTGGTGATGTTATCCACGTCTTATCCCATCTTCTAGATCTGATCGGTGTTGCTCGAAGCCCCGCGCCTCAAGACGGTTTCAAGTCCGTCTTATGCGGCTACGCTAGGCGAACCGGCTGGCGCCGTCCCGGTTCGCCCCGGTAATTACTACTAGTCGCGCTAGTAGTGGGGCTACGGGTACGACGAGCGTGGATACTCGCGGGTGAATTGGGGGAGTCAGGAAGGAACCGACCCAGCGGTGGGCGTCGGTTGCGGTATTCGCGTTGTCGGAAGCTCCGTTCAAGAGTCTTCTCTATCCTCGCCTGGCTCGCTTACAGTGCCACGAAGATTAAACGGACGGTCAACGCCTGTCAAGCATTTTTACCGGAGTTTTACGCCCCAGCGTATGTTTTTGGTACATAGATGCACTTTATTCATGGCCGGATGTAGCAGGAAGGATGAGTTTCGGCCTTCGGAGAGAGGCTACCGGGTCCCGAGTCGGGAGGCCCGGAGAGACCGTCGTCTGTGTCCTCGGCCGAAATAACCGCAACCCGTATACGCGCATCTCGGGGTGGCGACCGGACCTCAGGCGACGGGTTCGGGGAGTCTCTCGGTCATCCTTCCCGGTGGCTCGACCCTGGCCCCGGCGAGGTCCACTTCCAGAGCCCACGCCGTCGCTTCCGTGCCGCGTTCGGTGAAGACCTCGCGCATCGCGGCGGCGACTTCGCGGGTCTTGTCCTTCGGGGTAAAGGCGAGCACCGTCGGACCGGACCCGGAGAGGCACGAACCGTAAGCTCCGTTCGATAGGGCGGTTGCGATCACCTCCTCAAGACCGGGGATCAGGTGCGCCCGGTACGGCTGGTGAAGTTTGTCCTGCATCGCAACGCCGAGGAGTTCGTACTGGCCGGTGGCGAGCGCGCCGAGCAGGAGCCCCGACCGCCCGACGTTGAAGACCGCGTCGCGGTGCGGCACGGAGTCCGGGAGGGCGTGCCGCGCCGCGCTCGTCGAGACAGTGAAGTCTGGGACGACGACCGCTGCGCCGAGTCCTTCAGGCTCCAAGCGGACGCTCTTTATGCCTTCCGGGGTGAGCGTCCCGATGATGAGGCCACCGAGAAGAGCGGGGGCGGCGTTATCCGGGTGGCCGTCGAGGTCGCACACCAGGTTCAGGAGGTCCTCCGGGGCAATCGCGCGACCTAACAGGTCGTTGGCGGCGACCGCCCCGCCGACGAGCGCGGCAGCCGAGCCGCCGAGGCCGCGAGCGGGGGGGATGGAGTTCTCCTGGATGAGGTGGAAATTGATGTCCGGCTCGCCGATGAAATCCGCGACGAACTTCGCGGCCCGGTAGGCCGGGTGGTCGGGGGTCGTCGGTATGAGGTCTGCACCTTGGCCGACTACCTCTACCAGCGGCTCTGGCGAACGGTCGAGTGAGATCCTCATGCTCAAAGACAGCGCGAGCCCGACGGCGTCGAAGCCCGGTCCGAGGTTCGCCGAGGTCGCGGGGACCCGAACCGAGATCACGTCGCCTCTCTACTCGACGCCTCGATCTGACGCTCCATGACCCTGGACACGGCCTCGAAGGTCGCCTCGACGGGCTCGGGAAGTTTGGTGCGGTTCAGGATCACGTCCGGGTCTTTGAGCCCGTGTCCGGTAAGCACGCTCACGACGGTGCCGGAGGGGGCGCGTCCCTCGCGAGCGAGCTTCAAGAGCCCGGCAACGCCCGCCGCCGAGGCCGGTTCGCAGAAGACGCCCTCCCGTGAAGCGAGCATGGACTGAGCCTCCAGGATCTCCTCGTCGGTGACGGCTTCTATCGCGCCGTCGGACTCGCTCACCGCCGTCATCGCCCCGGCCTTGCTCGCCGGGGAGCCGATGCGGATGGCACTCGCGACCGTCTCCGGATCCTCTATGTCGTGTCCGACGACGAGCGGGGCCGAGCCCGCCGCCTGAAAGCCGAAGACGGTCGGGGCCGAGTCCACACGTCCGGCGTCCCGCCACTCGGTGAAGCCTTTCCAGTACGCGGTGATGTTCCCGGCGTTCCCGACCGGAATGGCGAGGAAGTCCGGTGCCTTGCCAAGCACCTCGCACACCTCGAAGGCGGCGGTCTTCTGGCCCTGAATGCGGTCGGGGTTCACGGAGTTGACGAGGGCGATATCGTCGCGTTCCTCTACGGCCTTCTTCGAGAGCCGGAGAGCCGCGTCGAAGTTGCCTTCTATCTGGACTATCCGGGCGCCGTGCGCGAGAACCTGGACGGCTTTGCCGAGGGCGATCTTCCCGGCTGGAACCATCACGAAGCATTCCATCTTCGCCCTGGCGGCATACGCCGCCGCCGAGGCCGCCGTGTTCCCGGTCGAGGCGCAGATGCAGGCCCGCATCCCCATCGCGCGGGCGCGGCTCATCGCGACCGTCATCCCCCGGTCCTTGAATGAGGCCGTCGGGTTCAGGCCCTCGAACTTCAGGAAAAGCCTCGCGCCTATCATCTCCGAGATAGCCGGAGCTTCTATGAGCGGGGTTCCACCCTCACCGATGGTGGTGATAGCGTCGTCCGGAATGTCGGGCAGGAGGTTGCGGTAGCGGTTGATGAGGCCGATGGTGCGGGGGTGGTCCGAGACGTTCAATTCGTGTCCTCTCCTGTTCTCTCGTCAGGCGTTCGGGGCGGCTCTGCCGGGATGATTCGTTCGGGATTAGATCCGACAGCGAAATTTCGTTTGAAATTTCGTTGCGCCACAGCCCGTAGTTCGACCGGAACCTGCCCCGAGAGTGGGACCGAAAGACCCTCTTACTCCATGTTCCCCGTGTTTGTCGACCACTTTTGAGTTCATGTCGCGGCCAAAGTTACCATGCGTTGCGAGCCGGACGCAAGGATTCAATCGGGATAGAGTTCCTGCATCGTCGGGCCGGCGGCTTTTCTTGTGGTGTCAGCCTGTTTCGGGGTGAGGTCCTCACGCCAGCCCCCGGCGGCGGCCTTGCGGTAAAATTTGCCGCTGCCTTTTTCGAAGTCGGGGACATTGGACCACGAGCGTTTCTCTACGACGGAGCGTATCTCCTCGGGCGAGGCGGGGAGCCCGAGATCCCGGCAGAGTCGCTGCATGGCTTTCGGGGTGTCGGCGAGGATGTCTTCGTAGCGGACTATAGCTTTCGGGCCGGGATGTCTGTCCACGGCGGCCCTCGCGATGCCGATCTGCCGCGACCAGATCTCGGCCCGCTTCTTCAGGAATTTGTCGGCCTTCCGGGCCGCCCGGCCCATCTCTTCACGGTTTTTCTCGTCCAGCTTTTCGTTCATCCAGCTTCCGCGCTGCATCCCGTCGAGCGAGGAGGCGGCAACGTCTCTGGGGTCGCGCACGAGGAGTATCACCCGGCTCTCGGGGAAGGCTTCGAGCAGGACGGGAGCCCCGGTCGAGCCGTCCGGCTCTTTCACCACGAGGTAGTCCTCCTGCGTCAGCGAGGGGTTCGAGCCTCGGGCGGTCTCGAGGACGAAGCTTCTGACGGCGAGCCGCCAGATTCTCTTCGTCGGGTTTCCGAGTATGAAATCCTTCGAGCCTAGCTGCCCCTCCTGCGCCCCGGCGTAGACT
>JBPCNU010000269.1:0-9548 GCA_051000975.1 Rubrobacter sp. | reverse complement strand
GTCGATGGTCGAGACGGGCTACGGCAGATACGGTGGCGCCGCAAAGCCGTGGAACATGGCCGGGATCAAGAAAGGCGGCAACGTCGGCGATGAACCGCAAGACTTCGAGCGGCCCGCGAATGCCTACACGGGCGTAAGGATGCACGTCAACCACATAGCCGCCTACACGAACAGAGAGACCGTTGGCAAGCCCCACGACCGCTACTACGACGCGAGGTCCGTGCAGCAGAGCCGGGGGTACTGGATCAGGCGCGTCAGCCAGCTCGGTGGCGGTGTCTGGGCCACCGACCCGTACTATTCGGGGAAGATCCGGGGCATCCTCGACGAGATGTCGAAGGCTTAGCAAGGTCGAGTTCTCCGAATTCTCCGAACTCACCGGGCGTCCTGTTCCCTGCTGCCCGGTGAGTTATGTTTCTTCTCGGAGATCTACACGGCTCCGAAGTAGCGGAGCGTCTCCTTGAGGCCGCTCGCGAGGTCGGTTTCGGGTCGCCAGCCGAGCTTTTCGGCGGCGAGCGTCGGGTCTATGCAGCTACGCAGTTGCTCTCCGGGCTTGGCGGGGCCGTGGTGCGGAGGCAAGTCCTTCCCGGAGCCGTGCCGCAGAAGCTCGTAGAGTTCGTTCACGCTCGTCTCGATGCCCGTGCCGATGTTATACGAGCCGGAGGCGACCTCGTTCTCTATGGCGAGCACGTTCGCCCGAGCCACGTCGGGGCCGTAGACGTAGTCGCGGGTCTGCTCCCCTTCGCCGTTTATCGTCGAGGCCTCACCGCTCGCGAGCCTGCCGCAGAAGATAGCCACGACCCCCGCCTCGCCGTGAGGGTCCTGCCTCGGGCCGTAAACGTTGGCGTAGCGCAGAGCCACATAGTCGAGGCCGTGCTGCTCCTTGAAGTAATGGAGGTAGCGTTCCCCCGCGAGCTTCGAGACGCCGTAGGGCGAGATGGGATACTCCCTGTGAGCCTCCCTCGCTGGGAACTCATCCTGCTCACCGTAGATAGCCCCGCCGGTCGAGGAGAAGACGAACTTCCCGACCCCACCCTCCACGCAACTCTGCAGGAGCCTCACCGTCCCGACGATGTTCACCTCGGCGTCGAAGGCCGGCTCCGCCACCGACCGCCTCACATCCATCTGAGCGGCGAGGTGCGCCACCGCTTCGGGGCGGAACTCTTCGATGATCCCCTTGCACCCGCCTCGGATGTCTTCCTCGTAGAACTTCGCATCCTTCGGGAGGTTCTCCCGCTTGCCGTGAGAGAGGTCGTCCACGACGGCGACTTCGTGGCCGCCTGCGATCAGCGCGTCTCCTACGTGTGAGCCTATGAACCCTGCCCCGCCCGTTACCAGCACTCTCATACCTCTTGAGGCTCCTCTCTGACTTCCGTTACTCTTTCGTCTTGATGTACCGACATTGTCGTTCTTCGGAGGCTGGAGCGAAAGCGAAAGTAAGAAGTACGAAGTAAGAAGCCCGCGCCGGGCGACCTTACCAGCTACCGCCGGAATACTCCTGGCCGGGTTTCGTCCAGCCCACTGGACGAACGAGGTAGACGATGCCCTCCGAGCCGCGCATCCAGGCATCGTAGAACTGTCTGCGGTCGTAGGCTCGCGCGACGCCGGAATCGCTGAAGGCCGCCGGGTCGTTCACCACCACGTCCCCGGACTTCGTGAAGCCCCGGACCACGAGCAGATGCCCCTCCGAGGAGGGTATCGCCGCGCCGTCGAGTTGGCCGCGGCCCCACGAAATGCTCGCTATTACCGGAACGCCCGCCTCGACCCACTCCTCGGCCTGCGCCAGAGAACCGAAACGGCTCACGTCTCCTTCCAGGCCGAGGGAAGAGGCGTAGGCGACGTTGAAGGGCCAGTTTCCATTGCCTTCGTAGGTATTGTCGTAGGTCCCCGAAGCGACCGTCGGGACAGGTTTGTTCCACACATCGACGCCGCGCTTCGCGGACCAGTAAGCCATCACCATCGAGAGCGAGGTCGAGCTGCACCAGACCTCACCGCCGTCCGGGTAGATCATCTGCGATCGCTGCGGAACGGCGAGGTTCTTGCCCCACGAGCCGCGATCGGAGGCCGGAACCACGCTTCCCCCGTGCCGGTAAGAATCCGAGTTCACGACCGAAACAGCCCTGACCCTCGGTGTCGCGCCGCGCTTCTTCGTCGCGAGCGAGATCCGGTACTGGTAGGCGTCTGCGAAAACTTGCCCCTTGCTCTGAAGTGTATCCGTCGAGACCGCCCACCGGTCCGTCTCCTGACCATCAACGCTTCCGCGCCTTACCGTGTCCTTGCCGGAGGCCCAGGGACCCATCGAGAACCACCGACTCCAGCCCGTCCCCCGGTCTCTGACCCTCACCTCGACCTCGACCCAGGTTCCGGAGGGCGTTACGGCGTTCCACGACGGCACGAGCGTGTCGAAGGCGACGCTCTTCGGGTAGACCTTCGAGGTCAGCGCCCCCTGTGATGTTCCGTTTGCGAGCCTTACGTAAGCCCCCGCACCGCTCCCCACCACGACGGTATTGCTCTTTTTCCCGGCAGAGAGACCAGCGAAGGACGAGTGCCGGTCGAAGTCTATGTAGCTGTTGTTCTCGGCGGCCGACGCCTCACCGAAACCGTCCGGCGACGCGAAGAGCAGCGACGCGGAGGCCAGGATCATGGCAGCGAAGGTAAAGAAGAGCGGAGCGACCATGCTCGGCCTCCGGGAAACGCAGGAATATTTCTCCCCCTCCATGCCGGGAAGCATACAGACCCTGATCCCGATGCGCTACGGTCGTGGCTCTTTTCGGAGGCCAGGGCCTTCGCCCCCGAGTCGCTTCTTTATAGCGGCGTTCGTGGCGCGCGCCAGGAAGAGGGGGTTGCCGATGAGATACCGTCTCCAGAGCCGTCCGGGTTCGATGGCGAGTCGGGCCAGCCACTCGAAACCGTTGTCGGTCAGGACTCTCGGGCCTCGTTCGAGCTCACCCGAAACGTAGTCGAAGGCGGCTCCGCAGTTCAGGGCGACCCTCGCCTCAAGGTCGTAGAGGTTGTCGAGGAGCCACTGCTCCTGAAGAGGCATCCCCAGCCCGACGAGCAGTAAGTCCGGCCTGACGGCGTTGATCTCCTCGACGATCTTCTGGTTCTCGCGGCCGGAGTGGGTCGGGTCGAAGTAGCCGTGTTGCGTTCCAGCTATTTCGAGGTTCGGGTATTTTTCGAGCAGCTTCGTAGAGGCGCGTTCCGCGACGCCGGGACGCCCACCGAGCAGGTAGAGAGAGAGTCCTTCGCGCTCAGCGAGTTGGGCCAGGGTCCAGGCCCAGTCGGCGTAGGTGATCCTCTCCGGCAAATATCCCCCGGCCATCTTCGCCGCCAGCACGACCCCCGCCCCATCGGCGAAGACTACCTCGGCGGAGTCGAGGATCCGCCTCAAACCCTTCTCCCGGCGGGCGAGGTTGAGGCTGTGAGCGTTGACGTTGAGGACTAGCGAAGGCCCCGCTCCGGTCTTCTCCTGCCGGACGAGCTGAAGCACCCGGTCGCCGAGTTCCTCAACCCGAAGCGGATCGACCCCGACTCCGAGTACCTCGACCCGATCGGCCGTCTCTATTCGTTCCGGTTTCGGGCGAGTTCTCGCCAAATCATTCCTTCCACCCGAGAAAACAAATTCTCCCAGGAGTTGTTCTCGGCCACCTTACGGCGATCCTGCACTAGCTTCTCGCTCTCAGTCTTTCCTAACCGGGAGAGTATTTCTATGTACTCCTCGGTCGTCCCAGCCGGATAGACAAGACCACGCCCGATGGCTGCTTCGAGGGCCGGGAGCGGGGTGGCGACTACGGGCAGCCCGGTCGCCAGACACTCGTAGAGTTTAGCCGGAGAGATGCCTCTAGTCAGGGCGTTCTCTTTGTAGGGCATGATGAGCGCGTCCACGTCCCGGAGCTCATCCGGCAGTTCTTTATGCTCGACAACGCCCCGGTACTCGACGTTCGGCCTCCGGAGCAGCCTTCGGGCCCTGCCCCTCACCTCACCGACGAGTCGCACCCGGAAACCCGCCTTCGCGAGCCCGGCGAGGACGCTGGTGTTTGTTCGCTCTTCCGTAACGTCCCCGAAGTAGCAGATTTCCCGAGCCTCGCTCGCTGTCTTCCGGAACTCGCCTTCCGGCCCGGCGAACCGTTCGTATTCGACGCCCGGTCCGAGCAGCAGAGCATCGGGGCGCAGCTTCTGGACTCGCCCGAGGAGATGCTCTGAGGTGCAGGAGACGAGCTCGGCGCGCAGGAGCATCTCGCGCTCCGTCCGGTGTAGGTCGTAGGGGGCGCCGCTGAAGGCTGTGTACTTGTCGGAGCAGTCATAGTAGAGCAGTCGGGGTGAGATCCGGGAGACAATCTCCAACGTCGTCCGGGTGGGCGGATAGGCGATTACGACCGGGCGTTCGCCGGAGTCGAGGCCGGGCAGGAGCCTCAAGTCCCGTACGACCTTCGGTACGAAGCGCCGGGCGTTCGCCAGCCGAAACAACCGGGCGGTCGGTGGCGCGACGAGCGGCGAATATACGATGGGTGATGCTCTATTCCTCCTGAAACCGCCCGATCCAACACCGGACTCATCATCCATCCCCGGCGGCCGCGCCGCGATGATGCGCGAGGCCGCCAACCGAAGCGAGTAAGCCGTTGGTCGAGGGGTGGAAAGCCCCGTAGTCTCGACGAATATCGTCGGGTATCCGGCTCCCGCGAAGAGGGTGGCGAGGGTCTGGTGCCGCTGCCAGAGAAACCTCCACCGAACGCCGGAGAGTATTACGATGGTAGGTCGCTCGTGGTCGTTTCCCGGCCTCAAGAAAAGGCTGCACCGGAGAGGAACGACTCCAGACCGCCCGGCCTCGGTAGCGCGTCCTCGTCATAGAGAGCGTTTAGCCCGAAGGCCGCGAGCGTCTGGCTGGTCTGCGCTCGCAGACCTTCCGAGACGCGCGACTTCCACCCGAAGGCGAGCTCCTCCCGGGGTAGCTCCTCTATCTCTTTCAGGGTGATCCGAAAGACGTCTGGCTCGTCGGGGTGGAGGTACTGGTAGAGCCGGGATAGTTCTCTCTCCGGGCTGAGCAGGAGTTCTTCGTAACGCAGTACGTGTACGTTCTTTGTGTCGGCGGCGCGTAGCTGGGAGAGCGGGACGTAGTTCTCGATGCACCAGGCGAGAATGCCCCGTTCGAAGTCGCTCTTCGCGGTCGGCAAGAGGCTTTCGAGCGGCTCGGGGTAGTCTTCGAGGAGCGTGGCCTGAGCGGTGAAGTCATCGAGTCCGTCGCGCCAGCCGAGCCGCAGCCGCGACTCCACGACGGCGCACGGATGGCGCAGCAGAAAGACGACCTTCATCCCCGGAAATGCTTTCGTGAGCCAGCCGAGCATCAGGTTAGCCCGCACTTCCTTGACGAGCCTCCGGCGAGCCAGGAACGTCCGGTTGTGCCGGTCGGACCACCGGCTCTTCACCCGACCGGAGAGAACGGCCCGAACGGGGCGGAGGTATTCGAGGCCGGGGTCGTCGGGGCGGAGGTACGGTCTTCGGATGAGGCCTCGAAACGCGGCTACCTTCTCCGGATAGAACGGCTCGAAGACGTATCTCATCTCGCCTTCGGGGTTCAGGAGACCGGAGAGCCAGGTCGTCCCGCTGCGCGCGCTGCCAGCGAGGAAGACGGCGTCGCGGTGATCTCCGCCAAGATCAAAGCATCCCACGCTAAAGAGCAGGTTACGTACACCGCGCCTGCGATGCTCGGACCGTCTCGTACGCAGGCGGCTCAAACGCCCCGCTCTGCGCCCCGGGTCTCCCTGGTGTCGCTGGTGTCGCTTGTGTCGCTTGCGAGCCGGTCTTCGAGGTCTTCGGTCGTCTCTCCGTCCAGGGGTTCGACGGCGGTTCGCTCACCTCGGAACTCCAGGCCCTCCATCGAGGCGTACTTGACGGCTACGGCGGCGATTATGAAGAAGAACATCGTCGAGGGTGGAATGTACCAGTGCCACTCTATAGCCGAAGAGAGGAGATAGACCACGATGGCCCCGAGCAGCCCGGCGAGGAGCCGCCTTCGGTAGCCGTCCGCCGTCCAGGTCGCCCGCGCGACGTAGAAGACGAGGCCGACGACGAAGGCCAGAAGGGCGAGGAAGGCAAAGATCCCGGTCTCAACGCCCTGTTCGAGGTAGAGATTGTGGACCTGTTGAACCCCGGTATCCAGGTTGCGAAGTTCGAGCCAAACGAAGCTGAAAGTCCCGGCCCCGCTCCCGGTGAGGAGGTGATCCCGCCAGTAGTCCAAGGCGACGGCCCAGTAATCGGCCCGAAACCCGATGCTGAGCGAAGCGAGTCGGCTCGCCGTGTTCTCGTTCTGGGAGGCAGGTGCGTTCATCAGGGCCGAGAGCGTCTCCACCGGGCCGCCGTAGCGACTGATGAGTAAGAGCGCGCCGGAGAGCAGAACGATTACGGCCAGCGCACCGGCCCCAATGCCAGTGGTCTTCTTTCCGAGTGGGGCGAGCTCGTAGCGTTTGTAGAAGAACGAGTAGATAGCCTGAAGCACGAACGCCGCAGCGAATGCTATCAGGACCTGATTGCGGAAGATAAGGCCGTCTGAAACTCGCCTCGCATCCGGCACCTCGGCCCCGAGCAGACCCGGCAGGTCCTGCATCTCGGATAAGAGCCACAAGCAAGGAACGCCCGCGAGCGCGAGGTTGAAGAGCATCTGAAGTCGCCCTTCGGTCAGCAGGACCATCACTACAACCCCCAGAAACAGCGCGATGATCCCGCCCCGTGAGACGGTGAGGTATCCGGCGGTGGCGAAGCCGCACAGCAGCACGGCGGAGAACCCTCTGAAGAGCAGGCCGGATGAGGCCCCCATCCTCGACAGCACCAGCGCGAACCCCATCCCTATGACCACCGCTGTTGTATTTGAGTAGCCGAGCGTCGAGTCCATCCTGACGCCGTCGAGCGAAGACACAGGGTATTCGAGCGGGTACATCTTCTGGAAGAACCCGTATCCCGCAACGGCCACGACTATTAGCGTAGCTATGTCCATCATCGGGGCGACCTGTCTCTCGGAGGAGAGCGCGGCCAGAACGAGCAGGAAGAACGCCAGGTACATCGAGGACCGGAGCACCTCCTGAATAGTCTCCGACTGGCTGAGGGTCCAGGTCATCGAGAGGGCTTTCACCCCGACCAGAACAGCGAGAGCGGTGATGAGCATCCACCCGACTCGCGGCACATCCTCGTAGTACCTTCGCACGAAGAGGGTAACGATGACCGCTGCGAAGACCCCTATAGCGACCGGCATCTACCTCGTTGGCGCGAAGCTGTTCGTGTCGAGCATCAGGTAAGCGGTGACGCTCATCAGGGCGAGAAACACCAGTGCCTTGAGGACGACGAGCAGCCTGCCCGGCCTGCGGGGGCGACCGGCGTCTTCTTCCCAGCTCTCTGTGAAATACCCCCCGGAGAAGGCTCGAGGACCGACCCCTTCCGGCTTGGTGCCTTCCGCTGGTTTCGTACCTCGCTGGATGTCCTCGCCTTCCTTCCTGCTCTCGACCGTCTCGCCGTCTCTTGCGGGGCTTCGGGATCTTCTCACGGACAACCGTTCAACACCACGCCCAGAACCTCGGCTCTGGCTTCGTGGAGTTCGTCCGTCGCATCACGGGCGGCCTGCTTGGAGGTTCTGGAGGCGTGTACGACGAGAAGCACCCCGTCGAAGCCTCTGGCAAACCCCGGCGTGTTGACCATCTCTTCGACCACCGGGGCATCGAGTATCACGATGTCTCTACCTTCTTCGAGCCCCCGGATGGCTTCGACGAAGGCTCGCCGCCTCGCAACGGCCACCGAACCCGGAGAGACCGGCCCGGTCGGCACCACGAGCAGCCCCGGCATGACCTCGTGTCCGTAGTCGGCGAGTGGCTTATTGCCGGAGAGGCCGCTCGTCAGGCCGACGAAATTAGGCTCACCGAACATGGTGTGGAGGCTCGGCTCCCTGAGGTTACAGTCCACGATGGCGGCCCGACGCTCCAGCCCGACGAACGCTCCGGCGAGCCCCAGACACACGCTCGTGCAGCCATCACCCTTCTCGGGACTCGTGACCACTATCGTCTTGACGCCTTCTAATGAGGTCAGGTTGATGGCGAGTTCCTCGTAGTAGCTCCTCACGGGCGAGTCTTCGCTGAGGAGCAAGTCTATCTCCGGGCTTCTGCCGGTATTTCGGATCATGGCCCGGACTGTTCCCGGGGCTGGTCTTTCGGATCCTCCAGCCCGTCGAATACCTCGAATACCTCGAAGACCGAATAATCCGGGATAGTCCCGAGTACCGGGGCGTAGAGGGTGATCTCCGCATCTCGTGCGCTCCGCCAGCTTCGAGTGCGGGCGTCCAGCAAGATGGCAGCTCCCGCGCTGACGAGCAGCCCGAAGAGCCCCGCCAGCACCAGATGGACTACAGGTCTACGCTCTGCGCTGACGCTCGTGGCCTCGGCCCGGTTCTCGACGGCTGCCCCGGCCTCTACTCCGCCGGCGAGTCCCTGAGCTTCGAGGGTCGAGATCCTCTCTGCGAGCAACTCGGCGTAGGCATTGGCAGCCCGCGCCGCTATCTCCGGATTCTGTGCCGTGAACCTCACCCGGACACCGGGAACGTTGTTGCTCTGGGTATAGTATTCGGGGTTCAGTCCCTCCCTGAAAGCGGGCAGTCCTTGCTGCCACCCGCTCCGAAGCACCGCTTCGGAGAGAAGCTCATCGTCGGAGGCGATCACCCCCGAAGCATTCTTCAGAAAGGTCTCCAGTTCGGCCTGCGCCGGAGACCCCGACTCGGAGGAGATCAGGATCCGGGCCTCCGCCGTGTACGCCGGGTCTTGAGAGAACGTATAGACGGCGGCACCCGCAACGAGTAGAACGGTTGCCACCAGCACCATCCACCTCCTGCCCCAGAGGATGTAGAGGAATTCTTTCGAGGTCAGCGCCTCGCCTCGCCATCTGACGGGGGCTCCTCCCTCGACCTGACCGGAGACCGACCGCCGGTAGCGACGGCCGGAGGAGGGGCCGGAAGGCCTAGTAGATGTCACTATCTATCACGGAAGCTCTGTAGCCTTCGGGGTCCGTGCTGATCAACTTCAGAAGCGCCGGAGCCTGGCTGGAGGCGCTCTCGGAGACGACCTGATACGCCCGATTGTACTGACCGAGCACCACATGCCCGTCTGCGGCCGCGAGCTTCATCGACTCCATGAGATCTATCTGACTCTGCCGAAGAGCCTCGTCGTCTATGGTCTGCAGCTCACGTTCTGCTCTCTGTATAGACCGATTTATATTCCTCACGCCCTCCCGTGGCTCCCCGATCCTGACCTGTATCCTGCCGAGATTGTAGAAGCCCAGCGTATCCAGTTCGTTCATGTCGGCGAGCTTCTGGTACTCGACCCCGGCCTCCTCCAGCTTGTTCTGCCTGAGAAGCGCCCGGGCCAGTCCGTTAGTCCCGGCAAGACCGAATGGGTTCAGACCCTCTGCTTCCCTGTAACTCCGCTTAGCGGCCTTGAATTCCTCCATCTCCATCTCCAGATTCCCCAAAGACAACTGAATGGTGTAGGTCTCCGGTTCTCGCAACGAAGCCTGCTCCATCA
>JBPCNU010000268.1:0-3543 GCA_051000975.1 Rubrobacter sp. | reverse complement strand
TCGAGTGGTAGACCCTGACCCAGCCTTTTCCTGAACCGCACATCCTGTAGACTTTGCCGCCGCCAGCGGCCCGGACCTTCTGATCTCCGCCTCTACCGACGAAGTCGAGCGCGGCGTAAGGCCGATCGTAGCCTGACCAGCCGTGCGGGCCACTCGTGAAGTTCCACTTGGTGCCGCCCGCCCAGGGGAGCATCAGGCCGGTCCTGGTCGGGGTGGAGGCCGCGCTTGTCGAGCGCGTCGTTGAGGTCTCGGTCTCTTGGCCGGCCGACCCGGTGCCAGAGGCCAAGACCTTCTTTTCGCCGTTTCCTACGACGCTCGTCGGGGCCTTCCCAGCGAGCTGCGAGAACTCCGGTTTTCCTTCGAGTTCGACCTCCCAGTTTCCACCGTCGTTCTTTGCCACGAAGAGCCAGCCTTCGGGGTGGTATCCCTTCTTCTTGGGAGCTTCTATGACCGACGAACCAAAGGCCCACTCCCCGCTCTGGCTCTTGCCCTTTCGCATGACGTTGACCTGAGTACCCGTACTGTCCAACGTTCTGGTCGAAGCCGCGCTTCTCTGGCCAGATCCAGACGAGTCATCTCCGGCTCGCTGGGACATCTCACCCAGAACAGCATCTTCGAGCTTCTTCGGACCATTCTTCGAAGATCCATTATCGGACTGTGCCGCGGCGACGCCGGAGAACACTAAGAAAATCGTCGCCGCGCCGAGAATTAGGCCACCGAGAGGTTTTCTGGAGAGCAGGCGCGGGCGGGTTCTTATGCCTTCCGGGTTTGTTTCGGTGTTGATGGACGCCCGAGGCCCATCATGTGAGTTCGTCAAAAGTCCCCCTCCATACAGTCTGAAAAATCGTGTCGAAAAAGCCTGGACCACCGGGCGACATCAAAGTCTATTAACATCCGGGCGACCAACCCGAATGCCTCGTTGAACGAGGTCAGACTCTGACAGACCGTCGAGAAGCTCTTTCTCTACAGCTTGTTATTCGTACGCTATCTAAGTCTGGATCATCGTCCATGTCAAGGAAGAACTTTAATTTTACTGATAACCTGTGCCGTTGATCCCCGACCGATACCTCTCGAAATGGTTGGGGCGGATAGAAACGCAGGTCACTAGAGCGGGGAGCGAGATGTCTGAGTCGGTCGGGGCAAGCAGTATGGAAGAGGCTTTCGCGAGCTTCGAGGGCGAACTGAGAGGCGGATTCCCGACGATCGACTCTGGTACGCACCACACGCGTAAAGGAACGCCATACCTGAAGTCTCCGGGCGTCGTGATGATCGCAAAACCGCAGGTCAATGTTTCGTCACTCACCGGTTTCCTCGAAGGCTTCGACCCGGATCTCGGCTTCCCCGACTACCTCGACGACCCGACAGAGTTGCCCGACTCGTCGCAGCTTGCAAAGACGGCGGGACAGTTATGCTATGCGAGCTTCGGGCCTCGCCGCACGACCAACGAAAACGCCGCTTCCTACTTCGAGCGGCTGACCTCTGCGGGACACGGGAGCGTACTGGAACACGCGAACTTCAGCTTCCTGCTCTACGGTATCAGCCGCAGCGTTACTCACGAGCTAGTCCGTCACCGGGCCGGGGTCGGCATTTCCCAGATATCCCAGCGGTACGTCTCCGGGAACGTCCTGCGCTTCGTCGAGAGGCCTGAATATCAGGAGGACGATGGGCTGCACTCGCTCTTCGAGGAACGGGCTGACCGGGCCGCCTCGGAGTACGAGGCGATGGCCGGGCGGCTGCTCGGGCGGCAGGAAGGAGGCGGCTCCGCGATGCTCTCCGCAGATCAGAAGACCGACGCGAGGAAGAAGGTGCAGCAGACCGCGAGGAGCCTCCTCCCCAACGAGACCGAGGCACCGATGGTCTGGACGGCGAACGTGCGCGCGCTCAGGCACGTCATAGAGATGCGGGCGGATGCTCACGCGGAGTCCGAGATCCGCGCCCTCGCACTTCGAATTTTCCTCTGCGCCCGGATGGCCGACCCCATTCTCTTCGGCGACTACGAGCTCTCCACGCTGCCGGACGGGACGTACACCGTCTCGACGAAGAACCGCAAGGCTTGAGCAAGAGCGCGGGAGTTACCCGTCCGTACGACGGTTAGAATCCCTGCATGGAAAGGTTCTTCGACCCCGAGACGATCAGCTCCGTTCTGGAGGCTATAGAGTCCTACGGTTACCTGTTCATAGTCCTCGGGGCGATGTTGCAGGGGATGGGGTTGCCGCTCCCGGCACAGACCATCCTCGTCAGCGCCGGGGTGATGGCCGGGCAGGACATATTGAATCCTTACTACGCGATCCTTTTCGGGCTCCTTGGGGCCGTCGCGGGGAGCCAGGCCGGATATTTCATCGGTAGGCGGGGTGGCAGGCCGTTCGTCCTGAAGGTCGGGCGGTACGTCGGCATTACACCCCGGAGGCTCGACCGGGCGGAGGGCTTCTTCGACCACCACGGACAACGGGCGGTCCTTGTGGCGCGGTTCATCCCTGTTCTCAAGACCTTCGGCTACGTCGCCGCCGGGCTGGTGAAAATGCCTCACACCGTCTTCTTCAGAAACGACCTCATCGGGACGACCGTCTGGACGGTCGGCTCTGTGCTGCTGGGAATGGCACTCTCGGAGGGTATTACGGCCGTGATCTCCTGAGGCGAATCTCCCGGCCTCTAGCGGGTAATATTGTGGCCAGTCAGACAAACCGAAGACGAAGGAGAGTCTATGGTGAAGATATTCGAAGACCTCGTGAAGGAAGCCCGGGAAGTCACGGAGCAGACGACCCCCGATGAGGTCAAAGCCGCCCTCGAGGCGAACGAAGACCTGACCATCCTCGACGTGCGCGAGCAGGATGAGCGGGAGAACGCGCATATCCCGGACTCGAAGTTTCTGCCTCGCGGCTTGCTGGAGTACAAGGCCGCCGAAGAGCTTCCCGAGAAGGACGGGCGCATCGTCATCCACTGCGCCTCCGGCGGCCGGAGCGTACTCTCGGTGAAGACCCTTCAGGAGATGGGCTACAACAACGTCGCCAACCTCGCGGGCGGCATCAAAGCCTGGCGCGAGGCCGGATATCCCGTCGAAGGCGAGTAGGCGGCTCCACAGGGTAGCTCCGCACACCCCGTGACGACGAGCGCATCCCTGAAGCGAAGGCTCCTCGTCACGGCGGCGGCGTTTGCATTGCTCGGGATCTTCTGGGGGACTTTCGCTGTCCTGCTGGCGGATCTGAGCGGCAGCATCGGCCTCTCGCCCGGTCCACTCGGGGTCGCGCTGTTCGTCGGGGCGGTCGCCTCTATAGTCTCGATGGCGTTGCTCGGGTGGGCTTCGGATCGGGTCGGACGGCGGGTCTTCGTCTTCGCGGCGGTGCTGGTGTTCGGGGTCGGGATCGCGGGGTTGTCGGTGGCGGGGAGCTTCGCTGCCCTGATCGTAGCCCTGGTGGTCGTCTACGCGGGCTCCGGCCTCTACGATGTCGGGATCAACGCCTCTGCGATAGACATCGAGCGCGAGGTCGGACGACGCATCATGGCTTACTTCCACGCCGCTTTCAGCGCGGGCGGTTTCTTCGGGGC